>JBHHTO010000198.1:0-4872 GCA_046753425.1 Rhodothalassiaceae bacterium
GGTCACAGGCACCACACTGTCGCGCGCTCTCGCCCCGCTCGGTCTGCGCCTCGGTGCCCATCGATCGGCTCCTCCGCTGTGGAGGGTTCATGACCCATCCGGCCGGACAGGTAGGCCGCAGCATGGCTTCTTTATGCCATCTTTACAAGTGCAAGCGCCCACACGGGCCGCAACCGGGCGCTCAGTCGCCGGTCAGGATACGCTCGACGAGCTGTTTCACGGTCGGCACGAAGCCGTTGGAATAGAAGGGGTCCTGGGCGAAGCGATAGGCATTGTGGCCGGCGAAGACGAGATTCCAGTCAAGATCGCCGCCATGAGCCACATCCTGCAATGTCTTCTGGATACAGAAGCTGCGCGGATCGGCCTTGCGCCCGGTCGAGGATTTCTCGTTGTCCGCCCAGTTGGAGAACAGGCAATGCGACAGGCAGCCCATGCAGTCGGTCTGGTCCCTGCGGATGGCATCGCGCTGCTCGCGGCTGACGAAGACGAGCGTGCCGTCGGGCGTCTTCATGGCCTCGGTGTGGCCCTCGGCCATCCACCGATAGGCGCGCTCGGCATCCGCCGGCGTGACGTAGAAGCGGCGCCGCGAGCCGTCGGTGAAAAGCACGCGATGCTCGCCCACGGGCTCGGGCGAGAAGGCGATCTGGCGCGCGCTGCGGGCCGCGAGCTCATCGAGAAAGGCATTGCGCACCGCCGAGGAATAAAAGCCCGTGGGCGAGAAGCGGTGCAGCAGGACGTCGCCCTTCTTGAGCGTGAGCAGCAGGCGCTTCCATTTCTCGGGGATCGGGCTTTCCCGGGTCACCAGCGGGCGGGTGCCGAACTGGAAGGCGATCGGCCCGAGCTCGGGATTGTCGATCCAGTCCTCCCATTCGCGCAGGAACCACACCCCGCCGGCCATGACGATCGGCACTTCGGGACAGCCGGCCTCGCGCATGGTGCGCCGCAGCGCGACGACCCGCGGATAGGGATCCTCCGGCTTTTCCGGATCCTCGGAATTGGACAGGCCATTGTGGCCGCCGGCGCGCCAGGGGTCCTCATAGACGACGGCGCCGAGATACTCGGCGAATTTGGCGTAGGCGCGCTTCCACAAGGCACGGAAGGCACGCGCCGAGGACACGATGGGGTAGTAGAAAATACCATAGGAGGCGCAGATCTCGGCCAGGCGATAGGGCATGCCGGCGCCGCAGGTGACCCCGTGCACGAGCTCGCGGGTCTTCTCCAGCACCCCGTGCAGGACCCGCTGTGCGCCGCCCATCTCCCACAGGATATTGATGTTAATGGCGCCGAGTCCGCGCGAGGCCTCATAGGCGCGGCGCACCTGCTCGATACCGCCCTCGATGGCGTAGCGCAGCAGTTCCTCGTGGCGCTCGCGGCGCGTCCGGCCGTGATAGATCTGGGGGATGCGCTTGCCGTCGGCGTCGTAGGAATCGGCATTGACGGCCGACACGGTTCCGACGCCGCCCGCCGCCGCCCAGGGGCCCGACGAGGCGCCCGAGGTGATCGAGATGCCCTTGCCGCCCTCGATCAGCGGCAGCACCTCGCGACCTCCGAGTAGAATGGCATTGAGTGCCTTCATGCTCCTGCTCCGGCCACGATACGGCCCTGTCTCGCTCGTCCCGGCGCCATTGTGAGCGCAAGGGCGGGTCCTTCGCAAGACCCGCCCCGGCACCCGCGCCGGACAGGGCAGCGGCTCATACCTTCTCGCGCTTGCGCGGCCCGCGCGCGGGCCGCGTGTCGGGCCGCTCCTCGCCGGTCTCCTGATCGACGAGTCGCATCGACAGGCGGACCTTGCCGCGATCGTCGATGTCGAGCACCTTGACCTTCACGACGTCGCCCTCCTTGACCACGTCGCTCACCTTCTCGACACGCCGGTCGGCAAGCTCGGAGATGTGGACGAGGCCATCCTTCGAGCCGATGAAATTGACGAAGGCGCCGAAGTCCATGAGGCGCACGACCTTGCCCTCATAGATGCGGCCGATCTCGGGTTCGGCGACGATGCCCTCGATCCAGGTCCGCGCCTTGCGGATGGCCTCGGGATCGGAGCTGGCGATCTTGATCGTGCCGTCGTCCTCGATATCGACCTTGGCGCCGGTGGTCTCGACGATCTCGCGGATCACCTTGCCGCCGGTGCCGATCACCTCGCGGATCTTGTCCTTGGCGATCTGCATGCTCTCGACCCGCGGCGCATGCGCCGACAGCTCGCTGCGTGCGCTGGTGAGCGCCTTGCTCATCTCGCCGAGGATATGGGCCCGGCCGGCATGTGCCTGGGCCAATGCCTGGCGCATGATCTCCTCGGTGATGCCGGCGATCTTGATGTCCATCTGCAGCGAGGTGACGCCGCGTTCGGTGCCCGCGACCTTGAAGTCCATGTCGCCGAGATGGTCCTCGTCACCGAGGATGTCGGAGAGCACGGCAAATCTCTCGCCCTCCTTGATCAGCCCCATGGCGATGCCCGAGACGGGTCGCGCGATGGGAACGCCGGCGTCCATGAGCGAGAGCGCGGCGCCGCAGACCGTGGCCATCGAGGAGGAGCCGTTCGACTCGGTGATCTCCGAGACGACGCGGATGGTGTAGGGGAACGCCTCCTTCGACGGCATCACCGCCTGCAGGGCCCGCCAGGCGAGCTTGCCGTGGCCGACCTCGCGCCGGCCGGTGAAGCCGACCCGCCCGGTCTCACCTACCGAATAGGGCGGGAAATTGTAGTGCAGCAGGAAATGCTCACGGAAGGAGCCCTCGAGCGCGTCGATGATCTGCTCGTCCTCGCCGGTCCCGAGCGTGGTGACCACCAGTGCCTGCGTCTCGCCGCGGGTGAAGAGCGCCGAGCCATGCGCCCGCGGCAGGACACCGGCCTCGGCGACGATGGGGCGCACCTCGTCGAGACGCCGGCCGTCGATGCGCGGCTTGCCATCGAGGATATTGCCGCGCACGATCTCCTTCTCGAGCTTCTTGAGGAGCGCGTCGATATGCTCCGCGGCGGCCTCGTCGCCGGCGAAGGCCTCGCGGACCTTCTCCTTCACGGCATCGATGCGGGCGCGCCGGTCGCTCTTCGTGGTGATCGCATAGGCGGCGACCAGGTCTTCGGCAGCGAGATCGCGCAATTTCGCCTCGAGATCCGTGAGATCCGGCTTTTCCGGCAGGTCCCAGGGATCCTTTGCGGCCAGCTCAGCGAGGTCGATGATCGCGCCGATCACCGGTTGCATCGCCTTGTGCCCCGCCATGACGGCGCCGAGCATCACCTCCTCGGACAGCTCCCTCGCTTGCGATTCGACCATCAGCACGGCATCGGCGGTGCCGGCGACGACGAGATCAAGCGCGCTTTCGTCAAGCTCGCCCGCGGTCGGGTTGATGATATATTCCCCATCACGATAGCCGACGCGGGCGCCGCCGATGGGTCCGAAGAAGGGGATGCCGGAAAGCGTCAGCGCCGCACTCGCGCCGACCATGGCGACGATGTCGGGGTCATTCTCGAGATCGTGACTCAGCACCGTGCAGATGACCTGCGTGTCGTTGCGGAAATCACTGTGAAAGAGCGGGCGGATCGGCCGGTCGATGAGACGGCTCGTGAGCGTCTCCTTTTCCGAGGGGCGCCCCTCGCGCTTGAAGAAGCCACCCGGGATCTTGCCCGCGGCATAGGTCTTTTCCTGATAGTTGACGGTGAGCGGGAAGAAGTCCCGCGTTGGGTCGGCGCTGCGCGCCGCGACAACGGTGCAGAGCACGGCGGTCTCGCCATAGGTGGCGAGCACGGCGCCGTCGGCCTGCCGCGCGAGGCGCCCGGTCTCGAGTGTCAGGGGCCGTCCGGCCCAGTCGATGGTCTTGCGATGGATATCAAACATTCTTTCTTCCAACCTGTTCGGACCCGGCGGCCATCCGCCCGGTCCGGGAGCCGCACCCCATGTGCACGCTCCAAGCTTGCGGTCTTGCAAGGTGTCCCGCGCCGACGGATTCCGGCGTGGACAGGGTGGCGCGCGCCGGGCGCCCGCCACGGGACCGGGATGCCGGCATCGTTGCCACGAACCGGCGTCCCGCGGCCGTCATCTGCGCAGTCCGAGGCGCTGGATCAGCTCCGCATAGCGGCCCTGGTCCTTGCGCTTGAGATAATCGAGCAGCTTGCGGCGCTGATTGACGAGCTTGATCAGACCGCGCCGCGAGTGATTATCCTTGGCGTGGGTCTTGAAATGCTCGGTCAGATTGCTGATGCGCTCGCTCAGGATGGCGACCTGAACCTCGGGCGAGCCGGTGTCGCCGTCGCCCTGCGCGAACTCCTTGATGAGCGCCTGCTTGCGCTCGGCCGTGATCGACATCGTCGGAACTCCTTTTCATCTCACAGATTGAACACCCGCAGCGGACGGACACGGCCATGACGCGCTTCGGCGATGGCCACCGGGCGATCGCCGCAGAGGATACACAGCCTGCCTTCCGTCGCGGTGGGAAGCCGGAGGCTCTGGCCCTGCTTGAGCCGGGCTGCCTCCGCTTCCGTCACGGCCTGCGCCGGGATGTCGTCCAGCGCGGTCATGACGGGAAGCACCTTGGCTTCGGCGGGCGCACCATGCCCCAATTCCTCGAGCATTTCCAGCGAAATTGCGCGATCGACCGAAAATGGTCCGACACGGGTGCGACGGAGCGCGGCGAGGTGCCCGACGCTGCCCAGCGCGCGCGCAAGATCGCGCGCCAGCGCCCGGATATAGGTGCCCTTGCCGCAGCGCACAAGAAAACGGGTGCGGCGGCCGGCAGGATCGTGATCGAGGCGCAGGAGCCGCTCGATCGTGACCGTGCGGGGCGCGAGCGCGGGGGGCTTGCCGGCCCGCGCCAGCGCATAGGCCCGCGCGCCCTCGACCTTGAGCGCCGAATAGGCCGGAGGCACCTGCGCGATGG
>JBHHTO010000199.1:0-4866 GCA_046753425.1 Rhodothalassiaceae bacterium
CGTCCCGATGCCGAACCCTACTGCATCGTCATCCCGCCGCCCAATGTGACCGGTTCGCTGCATGTCGGCCATGCGCTCAACAACACGCTGCAGGACATCCTCATCCGATTTGAGCGGTTGCGCGGCAAGGACGTGTTGTGGCAGCCGGGCACCGATCACGCCGGCATCGCGACCCAGATGGTGGTCGAGCGGCAACTTGCGGCGGAGGGGCTCGATCGCCGGCAGATGGGTCGCGAGGCCTTCCTCGAACGCGTCTGGCAATGGAAGGAGCAGTCCGGCGACACCATCGTCAATCAGTTGAAGCGCCTCGGGGCCTCGGCTGACTGGTCGCGCCTGCGCTTCACCATGGACGAGGGGCTCTCGCGGGCCGTGGTCCGGGTCTTCGTCACCTATTATCGCGAGGGGCTGATCTACAGGGACAAGCGCCTCGTCAACTGGGACCCGAAGCTTGGGACGGCGATCTCGGACCTCGAGGTCGAGCAGCGCGAGATCGACGGCCATTTCTGGCACATCCGCTATCCGGTCGCGGATTCCGACGAGGCCATCGTTGTCGCCACCACGCGGCCCGAGACCATGCTCGGCGACACCGCCGTGGCGGTGCACCCCGAGGACGCGCGCTATCGTCATCTTGTCGGCAGGAAGGTGAGGCTGCCACTCGTCGGGCGTCTCATCCCGATCATCGCCGACGAGCATGCCGATCCCGAGCAGGGCTCGGGCGCGGTGAAGATCACGCCGGCGCATGATTTCAACGATTTCGAGGTCGGCCGCCGGCACGATCTGCCGATGATCAACATCTTCGACGCGGCGGCCGCCATCAATGACAATGCGCCGGAACGCTATCGCGGGCTCGACCGCTATGCGGCACGCGAGCGCGTCGTCGCCGATCTCGAGGCCGGCGGCTTTCTGGTGCGGGTCGAGCCCAAGCGCATCATGATGCCCTATGGCGATCGCTCCGGCGTCGTCATCGAGCCCTGGCTCACCGACCAGTGGTATGTCGATGCGAAGACACTGGCGGCGCCCGCAATCGCGGCGGTGCGCGAGGGCCGCACGCGCTTTGTGCCGGGCAATTGGGAGAAGACCTATTATCAGTGGATGGAGAACATCCAGCCCTGGTGCATCTCGCGGCAGCTCTGGTGGGGGCACCGGATCCCCGCCTGGTACGCGCCCGACGGCAGCGTCTTCGTCGCCGAGAGCGAGGAGGCGGCCTATGAGGAGGCGCGGGCGAAGCTCGGCGCGGAGGTGACGCTCCGTCGCGACCCGGACGTGCTCGACACCTGGTTCTCCTCGGCGCTGTGGCCCTTCTCGACCCTCGGCTGGCCGGACGATACGCCCGAGCTCAAGCGCTTCTATCCCACCGCAACGCTGATCACCGCGTTCGACATCATCTTCTTCTGGGTCGCGCGGATGATGATGTCCGGTCTCCATTTCATGGGCGATGTACCCTTCCGCGACGTCTACATCACCTCGCTCGTGCGCGACGCCAGGGGCGAGAAGATGTCGAAGTCGAAGGGCAATGTCATCGACCCTCTCGACTTCATCGAGAAATACGGTGCCGATGCGCTGCGGTTCACGCTCGCGGCGCTGGAAAGCCAGGGGCGCGATATCAAGCTCGCCGAGAGCCGTGTCGAGGGCTATCGCAATTTCGGCACCAAGCTGTGGAACGCCGCGCGTTTCTGCCACCTGAACGGCATCGGCGGCTCCCGGGATGCCGCCCCGCCGCCGGCGACGCTGACGCTCAACCGCTGGATCATCGGCGAGACCGGCAAGGCGGCAGCCGCCGTGACCGCGGCGCTCGAGTCCTTCCGTTTCGACAATGCGGCGCACGCCATCTATCATTTCACCTGGGGCACTTTCTGCGACTGGTATCTCGAATTCATCAAGCCGGTGCTCACCGGTGACGAGGCCGCGGCCGCGGCCGAGACCCGCGCCGTTACAGGCTGGGTGCTCGACCAGATTCTGGTGCTGCTCCACCCCTTCATGCCGTTCCTCACCGAGGAGCTGTGGCACGCGCTCGCGGACGATCGCGAGTACGATCTCATTGTCGCGCGCTGGCCGGTCGCAGACGCGAGCCTGGTCGATGAGGCGGCGCATGCCGAGATCGACTGGCTCATTCGCCTCATCGCCGGCATCCGCTCGGCGCGCTCGGAGGTGAACGTTCCCGCCGCCGCCAGGGTGCCGGCGCTGGTCGCCGATCTGGCGCCCGGGCGCGCCGCATGGCTCGAGCGGCACCGGGATCTGATCCTGCGCCTCGCCCGCCTCGAGTCGATCGCGTGCGTGCCATCGGTGCCGGCGAAGGGGGCGCTGCAGATCGTCATCGACGAGGCAACGGTCGCCCTGCCGCTCGACGCTGTGCTCGATCTCGACGAGGAACGGGCACGGCTCGAGAAAGCGATTGCCAGATCGGAGAAGGAGATCCGGGGCCTCGAGGCCCGGCTCGCGAACGAGCAGTTCACCGCCAAGGCGCCGCCGCAGGTGGTGGAGGAGGCCCGCGCCCGTCTTGCCGCGGAACGCGAGGGCGCCGACCGGCTGCGCGCCGCTCTCGCCCGCCTCGCCTGAAGCGCCGTCGGCGCGCGTATTGCCAGGCCTCACGAAAACCCTTGACCTCGATCAAGGCTGGACAGACGCGGCCGCGATACCGATCTCTAGGAGACGGAAACGTCGCATGCAGTGGAGGATGCAGGACATGCTACCACAAGATCTGCGGATCGTCTTTCATGGCCTCGACCGCTCCCAGGCCCTCGAGGCCGCCATTCGCGAGGAGGCGGAGAAGCTCGAACGGATCCACGACCGGATTCTCGGTGGCACCGCGACGGTCGAGGCCGTGCACCGGCATGGACAGCATCATTGCGTCGGCCTGCACCTGCGCCTGCTCCTGCCCGGCAAGCGTGAGATCGTGGTGCGTGAGGAGCCGGGCGATTCGGCGCACCGGGACGATCCCTATGGCGTCGTCCGGGCCGCCTTCGCGGTTGCCCGCCGTCGTCTCATGGACAGCGTGACACAGCGCCGCAACCGGGTAAAATGGGGCGCCGGCGACTCGCCGCTGGCAGCGGACGTCCCCGGTCCGGACGTCCCCCGGTAGAGGAGCATCGCCCATGACCGCCGAACAACCGTCCGATGCGCGCGCCGAGTCGGAGGAGAATCCGCTCAACATCGCGCCGAGCACGATTTCCTACATCATCGAACGGGCGCGCGAGGCCTTTGCGGGTGTGCCGGTCGAAGTCGATGACGACGATCCCAGCACCCACTGGAGCAACGAGGACGATTTCCGCGAGATCGCCGAGTTCATCGATGACCTCAATGACGACGAGCGGATCGACCTCGTGGTCCTGATGTGGATCGGCCGCGGTACCTATGGGGCGGACGAGCTCGAGCAGGCGCGGCAGGACGCGCGCCGCGAGGCGACGCACAAGACCTCGGAATATCTGCTCTCGACACCGCTGGTGCCGGACTTTCTCGCCGATGGCCTCGAGGCCTTCGGCGAGGTCGTCGAGGAAAGCTGAGCCCCTGCGTGGCGCCCGGCGCTATTCGAGACGGGCGCGGAAGAGGAGCCCGGCGGCGAGCAGCGTGACGGCACCGATCACCGCCATCGGCCACAGGCTCGGCAGCATCGCCTCGAACGGCATGTCCTTGAGGAACACGCCGCGCGAGATCACGATCATGTGCCTGAGGGGGTTGGCCATGGTCAGCGTCTGCAGCCAGGACGGCATGTTCTCGACCGGCGTCGCGAAGCCGGAGAGCAGCACCGAGGGAGAAAGCACGACGAATCCGCCGAGGATCGCCTGCTGCTGCGTCATGGCGAGCGAGGAGACGAAGAGTCCGAGCCCGACCACCGAGAGCACGAACACGAAGAGCGCGAAATAGAGAAGCAGGACATGGCCGGTCAGCGGGATCGCGAAGACCGTGATCGCCATGACCAGCATGAAACTGCCCTCGGCGATGCCGATGACGGTCGCCGGCAACATCTTGCCGACGAGAATCTCGAAGGGGGAGAGCGGCGAGACGAGAAGCTGGTCGAAAGTCCCGAGCTCCCGCTCGCGGGCCACCGACAGCGCCGTCACCATGAAGCCGATAAGCATGGTGAGGATGGCGACCAGCCCCGGCACCGTGAACCAACTGTAGATCAGGTTGGGATTGAACCAGTTGCGCGCGATAGTCACTGCGGGGCGGGGGAGGCCACGCCGCGCCGCCAGCTCGTCGGAAAAGTCGCTGAGGATGGTCTGGATGTAGCCGAGCACGATCTGCGCCGCATTCGAGCGCCGGCCGTCGAGGATGACCTGCACCGTCGCCGGGCGCCCGGCGAGAACGTCGCGGCTGAACCGGCGGTCGATATGGATGGCCGCGATCGCCTCCTGGCGGTCGATCGCCTCGCCGAGCTCCGCCTCGCTGTGCACCATCTCGATATGGGAGAAGGCGGGCGCGCCGGCGATCCTGAGCGCAAGCTCGATGGCCGCCGGACCGCCATCCTTGTCGAGGATCGCGATCGCGACATTCTTCACGTCGAGCGTTGCCGCGAGGGCAAAGATGAGAAGCTGGAACAGGGGCGGTCCGACGAGCACGAGGCGGCTGCGCTTGTCGCGCAGGACGGCGAGGAACTCCTTGATGACGAGCGTGCGGATGCGGTGCCACATGAGGTCCCGCTCCCTCAGTCGAGGCGCTTGCGCGTCGCGCGCAGGGCAAGGAAGAAGAAGACCGCGCCGATCAGCAGCATGGCGCCGAGATCGGGCAGGATGAGACCCCAGATGTCGCCGGCAAGGAAGGTCGTCTTCAGGCTCGAGACGAAATAGCGGGCCTGCACGATATAGGTGAGGAGCCGGATCGGGGTCGGCATGCTGTCGATCTCGAAGACAAGGCCGGACAGCACGAAGG
>JBHHTO010000200.1:0-4856 GCA_046753425.1 Rhodothalassiaceae bacterium
CGCATCGGCGCCGTGCAGCCCTCGAGATAGCTCACATAGGACCCTTCGTCAGCGATGATCAGGGTGCGCTCGAACTGTCCGGTGTTCTCCGCATTGATGCGGAAATAGGTGGAAAGCTCCATCGGGCAGCGCACGCCCTTCGGCACATAGACGAAGGTGCCGTCGGAGAAGACGGCGGAATTCAGGGTGGCGAAGAAATTGTCGCGCACCGGGACCACCGAGCCGAGATAGGTGCGCACCAGATCGGGGTGCTTGCGCACCGCCTCGGAGATTGACATGAAGATTACCCCGGCGCGGGCCAGCTCCTCGCGGAAGGTGGTGGCCACCGAGACCGAGTCGAAGACCGCATCAACGGCCACCCGGGGCGCGCCCTCGACACCGGCGAGCACCTCCTGCTCGCGGATCGGGATGCCGAGCTTCTCGTAGGTGCGCAGGAGCTCCGGATCGACCTCGTCGAGGCTCTTCGGACCCGCCTTCGTCTTCGGTGCGGCGTAATAATATATGTCCTGATAGTCGATCGGCGGATAGTCCAGCTTCGCCCAGTGGGGCTCCTTCGCGCGCTGCCAGATCGCGAATGCCTTGAGACGCCAGTCGAGGAGCCAGTCGGGCTCGCCCTTCTTTGCCGAGATGTAGCGAATCACCTCCTCGGACAGCCCCTTCGGCGCATATTCGGAGTCGATGGCGCTCGTCCAGCCGTGTTCATATTGGCCGGAAAGAGCGGCGACCTGCGCCTTGGTGTCGGCATTTGCACTCATGACTGTCTTTACCCTCACTGGCCCTTGCTGGAGCCGCATCCCGCTTGTGTGGCGGACCTCGCATGCCCGGCGAGCGCCACCGCCGGCGGGGTCGCCCCGGCGATGTCCGAGAGGCGTACCCGCTCCAGCCCGTCCCTGACCGCATCGTTGATGACCTGCCAGTGCAGGCGCATGGCGCAGACGGGCTCGAAGTCGCAGTCGCCCGGCGCATTCTCGATGCAGTGAACGAGCGCGATCGGACCGTCGACCGCCTCGATGACATCGGCAACCGATATCTCGCTCGCCGGTCGGGCAAGGGAGAAGCCGCCCTTGAGCCCACGATGCGAGGCAAGCAGGCCGGCCCGCGACATGGCCCCGAGAATCTTCGCCACCGTGGCCACCGGCAGTCCCGTCTCCTCGGCCAGCGTCGCGGCATTGCTGCGGCGATCATTGCCGGCGAGACGTCCCGCGAGAACGACCGCATAATCGGCGAGATTGGTCAGGCGAATCATCCTGGCACCGCTTGTGGCATCACGGACTTCATGGCCCGCCCTAAATTCGGACCAATATCGTCCAGTTTCAAATGGCGCTTCGCGCGGGCCATGTCAATGGGACAATTTCGCGCGGCCGTGGGTCCGGCCCGGTCGCCGATCAGGGCCGCAGGCGGGGAGGCCGGCGGTCGCGGCGCGGCTGCTGGGACTGATAGGCCTCGCGGCAATGATCGGCGCAATAAGGCATGCCGGGGGCCGAATCGCGGCCGCAGAAATGGAAGTCCGGCTCGCCCGGGTGGCCGATCGGCCATTTGCACATGCGTTCGGTGAGGTCGAGAAGGCCGACCCTGTTGCGAAGGGTATCCTCCTTTTTCCGGTTGCGCGCCGGCTTCGCCCGCGCCGGCTCCGATTTGACGGGAGAGGGGCGTGACTTGAGACCCAGGCGATGCGCCTTGCCGATGACCGCGTTGCGGGTGATCCCGTCGCCGAGCTTACCCGCGATCTGGCTCGCCGACAGGCCCTTGTCCCAGAGTTTCTTCAGTTCAGCGATTTTCTCGTCGGTCCAGGCCATGGCCGTCTCCATGTGCGGGGAGCCCCGGGCGGGGGCGCTGCGGGCGCCCGTGAATATAGGATCACGGCGGGCGAAGGCAAGGCTCCAGCTTGCCAGACACGACGCGGCCGGATAATGCTTGCTGCACCATCCCCCGGGGGCAAATACCCGCAAGAGAGGGCGGCAGACAGGTGAATCGGGCGGCGAGCGGCAACTTGCCGGGCTTTGCGGTCCGGCGCATCGGACGGGTGAACGGCCGCGGGCTGTGGACACTCTTTGAGAAAGAGGTGCGGCGCTTCCTCAAGGTGTGGCTGCAGACCATCGCCGCGCCGGCCATGCAGGCGGTTCTCTTCTTTCTCATCTTTGCGGTCGTTCTCGGCGGTTCGGACCGGGTCACGACGCATGTCGCCTATACCCAGTTTCTCGCCCCCGGGCTGATCGTCATGGCTCTCCTGCAGAACGCCTTCGCCAACACCTCCTCCTCGCTCATCATCTCCAAGGTCCAGGGGACGCTCGTCGATGTGCTGATGCCGCCGCTGTCGGCTGGCGAACTGGTGCTCGGCTATGTCGGCGGCGGGGTGACGCGCGGTCTCGTCATCGCCGCCGTGCTCGTCGCCGCCTTCTGGGCGCTGCCAATGGACACCATCCTCGTGCGCCATCCCTGGGCGATCCTCTATTTCGGTACGGCGGCGGCGGTGATGCTGTCGCTGATCGGGCTTCTCACCGGCATCTGGGCGGAGAAATTCGATCATGTGGCGACCATCGGCAATTTCGTCATCGCGCCCCTGACACTTCTCTCGGGCACCTTCTTCTCGCTCGACCGGCTGGCCGCCCTCATGGGCGAGAAGGGGCACTGGCTCGAGCCCGTGCTCGGCGCCAATCCCTTCTTCTACATGATCGACGACTTTCGCTACGGCTTCATCGGCGAGGCCGACAGCAACCTCGCCGTCGGCGTTGTCGTCGTCCTTTCCATCGACGTCCTTCTCTGGTGGCTGGCCTGGCGCGCTGTCGATCGCGGCTGGCACCTCAAGCCTTGAGGTCGCGCGCCGCAGCATCGAGCGCCGCGATGATGCCGTCGATGTCCCCCGCATCGAGCCGCGGGTTGATCGTACACAGCCGCAGCGTCCGCCGGCCCGCGATCTCGGTCGTCGACAGGAAGGTCTGGTCGCGCGCGAGCACGGTCTCGGCGATGGCGAGCTGGTGTGCGTCCAGCTCCGCGGGATCCGCGTCCGGCGGCACGTGGCAAAAGGCGAGCATCGCCAGCGAGGCCGGCGAGACGATGCGCCAGTACGGGCGCGCACGCAGCCCCGCTTCGGCCCGCTCCGCCAGCCTCATGCCGTGCCTGACGGCGGCGCCAAAGGCGTCGGTGCCGAAGGTCTGCAGCGACAGCCACAGCTTGAGCGCCCTGAGGCCGCGGGTGAGCTCGATGCCATGGTCACGGTAATTGATGCGGCCCGGGCGCGGCGCGGAATCCCGGAGATAGGCCGGCAGGATGTGAAAGGCGTCATGAAGCCAGTGCATGTCGCGAACGAGCAACGCGCCGCAATCGAAGGGCTGGAAGAACCACTTGTGGGGATCCATGGTCACCGAATCGGCGCGCTCGATACCGGCCAGCAGCGCCCACGCCTCCTCGGCCAGCAGCGCCGCCCCGCCATAGGCGGCATCGACATGCAGCCACAGATCCTCCTCCGCGGCGATGTCCGCGAGTGTGCCGAGCGGATCGATGGTTCCGGTGCTCGTGGTTCCCGCATTGGCGACGATGAGAAAGGGCCGCCGACCCGCCGCCCGGTCGACGGCGATGCGCTCGCGAAGGTGCGAAGGTGGAAGCCGCAGTGACGCGTCCGTGGCGAGGCGCACGAGCTGGTCGGACCGGAAGCCGAGCACCCTGAGCGCGCGGTCGACCGAGGAGTGGGTCTCCGAGGAGCAATAGACGCGAGCGCCCGTCATGTCCTCGCCAAGCCGGCGGTGCCGGGCAAGGGCGAGCGCCGTCAGATTGGCCATCGAGCCGCCGCTGACGAAAAGCCCGCCCGCCTGCTCCGGCAGTCCGGCGAGCCCGGCGAGCCAGCGGATCGTGGCCAGCTCCACCTCGGTCGGCCCCTGCGCATGCTTGGCGGTGCCGGCGAAGATATTGATCCCTGCCGATATGGCCTCCGCCATCGCACCGACGAAATTGCCCGGCCCCGGGATATAGGCAAGAAAGCGTGGGTCGCTGACCGGAATCACGTCGGCGAGGACACGCTCCCGCACCAGGGCAAGGGCGGCCATCGGATCCTGTGGCGTCGCGGGAAAGGGCAGGTCGGCTATGCCGAGGCCGGGATCGCTGCCATCCGCCGTCGCGACCAGCGACCCCGTGCCCAGAGCCGCGATATGGTCGACGAGCAGGTCGATGACGGCATGGCCGAGGCGGCGCATGGACTCCGCATCGAGCGCAAGCCGGGCTGCCTCGGCCCGGGATACCGCGGCCGCCATTTTCTAGCTTTCCCCTGCCAGAAAATCGGCCCGCACCTCATAATGCGCGGAATGCCCGTCGAAGCGCTTTTCGATAATACCGGGAATGACCTCGCCGAGGAGCAATTTCTCATAGGCACCGGCCTTGTCGGGTTCCGTCCAGCCGTGCCAGGGTCGCAGGATCATCACCGCCTCCCCATCGCTCCTCACGGAGCCTTGTCACGCGATCATTTTTCCCACCTATAGCGCGGCCCGCCCGACATTGACACCATTCCCGGGCCATCCGATAGTGCGCGGCACATCACCGGAATGCGCGGTCGGTGGCGGCCGCGTTGTCGCTTTTCGGGAACAGGGACTTTCGGTAACAGGGACAGGGAGGACGAGGTGAGCTCGGCACTGATGTCGGTCTACCGCCCCGCGGATGTGGCATTCGAGCGCGGCGAGGGCGTCTATCTCTATGATACGGAGGGCCGGCGCTATCTCGATTTCAATGCCGGGATCGCGGTCTCGGCCCTCGGCCATGCCCATCCGCACCTCGTCGCGACGCTGAAAGACCAGGGCGAGAAGCTCTGGCATACCTCCAATCTCTATCGTATCCCCAATCAGGAGCGCCTCGCCGAGCGCTTCGTCGCG
>JBHHTO010000201.1:0-4854 GCA_046753425.1 Rhodothalassiaceae bacterium
ATCACGACCGGGACGCCGTCGCGGGTGACGATGAAGCCCTGTACCAGGGCCGATGGGCGCTCGTCGAGGATGAGTTGTCCCAGATAGTCGACGCTTTCATCCGCCTCGATGATGAGCGGCCGCGTGTCCATGAGCCGGGTGACCGGCTTCTTCTCGAACAGCGGGCGGCCGAAACGGTCGGCAAGCTTCAGCGTCAGCCGATGCCGATTGACAAGGCCGATCGGCCGGTCCCGGTCCACCACCGCAATCGCCAGCAGATCGTCGTCCGATGAAAAGAGCTCAAAGACGTCCGCACAGATGGTGTCGGGCGAGACGGTCGGCGCCTTGAGTGTGAGCGCTTCGATGCGATCCATGGGCCTTCATACCCGCTTCCCCTCCCATTAGACACCGGTTGTGCTTAAGCAAGTGTTAAAGGCAGTCGGGAATTGTGAAAATCCTGCACGCACCGCGCGTGTGCATTCACGGCCCAACCGATTGTGCCGACACCGGACGCATGGGCATGGCGGGTGCCCGATGGGTTGCCGGCCCGAATCCGGGAGTCCGCCGGGGACACGCGTTGCACGTGTCTTGCCGACATCCCGTCAGTGCAGATGGAATGACCTTCAGCCGTCGAGCTTCTGCTTCAGGATCTGGTTGACGACGCCCGGATTTGCCTGGCCGCGGGTCTCCTTCATCACCTGGCCGACAAAAAAGCCGAGCACTTTGGTCTTGCCCGCCCTGTACTGCTCGACCTGTGCCGGATTGGCGGCCAGCACCCGCTCCGCGATGGCTTCGAGCGCGCCCGTGTCGGAGACCTGCCTCAGGCCCTTTTCCTCGACGATCGCGACCGCCCCCCTGCCGCTCGCGATCATCTCGGCGAGCACATCCTTGCCGCTGCGGCCCGAGATGGTGTCGTCGAGGACGAGCGCGAGCAGCTCGGCCGCGGCATCGGGGGCGACCGGGCTCTGTCCGATGCCGAGCCCGGACTTGTTGAGATGGGCAAAGAGCTCCGAGAGCATCCAGTTGGAGACACGCGCTGCGAGATCGGCCGCGGTCTTGCCGGTCTTTTCGACCAGACGTTCGAGCAGCGTCTCGAAATATTCGGCGCTCTCCTTTTCCGCCGCCAGCGTCAGCGCGTTGTAGTCGGGCAGACCCAGTTCCTCGACAAAACGGCGCTTCTTGGCATCGGGCAGCTCGGGCAGCGAGGCGCGCGCCGCCGCGATGAAGGCGTCGTCGAATTCGAGCGGCAGCAGGTCGGGGTCGGGGAAATAGCGATAGTCGTGCGCCTCTTCCTTCGAACGCATGGAGCGGGTTTCGCCCTTCGCCGGATCGAAGAGGCGCGTTTCCTGGTCGATCTCGCCACCGGCCTCGAGGATCTCCACCTGGCGCCGGGCCTCGAACTCGACCGCCTGCATGACGAAGCGGATGGAATTCACATTCTTGATCTCGCAGCGGGTGCCGAAGGGCGCACCGGGACGGCGCACCGAGACATTGACGTCGGCGCGCATCGAACCTTCCTCCATATTGCCGTCGCAGGCGCCAATATAGCGCAACAGCGTGCGCAGCTTCCTGAGATAGGCGCCGGCCTCCTCGGGCGAACGCAGGTCGGGCTTCGACACGATCTCCATCAGCGCCACACCGGCGCGATTGAGATCGACGAGGGTGTAGCGCGGATGCTGGTCGTGCATCGACTTGCCGGCGTCCTGCTCGAGATGCAGGCGCTCGATGCCGACCGTCTTCGTCCGCCCGTCCGCGAGATCGATCTCGATCGCGCCTTCGCCGACGATGGGTTGCTGGTACTGGCTGATCTGGTAGCCCGCCGGCAGGTCCGGATAGAAATAGTTCTTGCGGTCGAAGCGCGAGACCTTGTTGATCTTCGCCCCGAGCGCGAGCCCGGTGCGCACCGCCTGGCGCACGCATTCGCCATTGATCACCGGCAGCATGCCGGGGAAGGCGGCGTCGACGAAGCTCACATGATCATTGGGGGCGCCACCGAAATCGGTGGGCGCACCGGAAAAGAGCTTCGCCTTCGAGATCACCTGGGCATGGACCTCCATGCCGACGACGACCTCCCAAGGGCCGGTCGTGCCCTCGATCCGGAACCCTGCCGCTTCCTCGCTCGCCACCTTTCCAGCTCTCCTTGCCACGGAGCGCCGCGTCGCCCCGCGTAGAACGGCACGATCGGCGCTCGCTGCTCGCTGCCTGACGCGGGCGGCACATCCTGTGCCGCCCGCCCCGGCTCTAGCAGATCGCGCAGCGGAAGGAAATCGTCAGCTCGCCATCTCCGCGATCAGTGCATCATCGGTGGCTTTGGCACGGAGATAGGCCGGCCGCGCGGACAGGCGCGACCAGTATTCCCGGAGATGGGGGCGTTCGGGAAGGCTGCCGAGCTGGAATGCGAAGCCGATCTGGGCGCCGAGATAGACATCGGCAGCGGTGAAACGGTCGCCGGCGATGAATTCCCGCTCCGCAAGGGCCGCATCGAGAATATCGGCCAGGCGATCCATGTCGGTGGTGCCGACGAAACCCCGCTGTTCCTCGCCAATGGTCGCGCCAAGCGCCTTCAGGATCATCGCCTGCTCGAAAGGCCCGGCGGCGAAGAAGAGCCAGCGATAATAGGCGCCGCGCCCGGCCGGTGGCGGCACCAGCCCGGCATCGGGATGGAAATCGGCAAGAAAGGCACAGATGGCGGCGGTCTCCGTCACCACCTCCTCGCCGACCCGGATCGCCGGCACCTTGCCCATCGGATTGACGGCGAGATAGTCAGGCGACTTCATCGCCGGGCCATAGGCGACGATCTCGGTGCGGTAATTGGCACCGCACTCCTCGAGCATCCAGCGCACGATCCGCCCGCGCGACCGGGGATGGGTATAGAAGATGATCGCATCCGCCATGGCGTCCTCCTCGCTGTGCTAAAAGAGCCAGAACATATCGAGAACATTGGTAATCGTCAACTGCACTCGCATGCCAACCGAGCCAGCTTCTTGTCGGCATCCCGTGTCCGCGGCTTCGCCGCCGTCGAGGGTCCTGCCATGGCCAGATCCTCCTTCCCAGAATAGAACGGAAAGAAGGTTAGGTGGAAACCTCACGCGCCGGTCCAGCGACGGGTGATGCCGGCATCGATGCCGAAGAGGTCGAGCACGCGGCCCGTCGTGTGATCGACGAGGTCGCCGACGGTGCGCGGTTTCGCGTACATCGCCGGCATCGGCGGCGCGATGATGGCGCCAAGCTGCGCCGCCTCGTACATGAGCTTGCAGTGCCCCGCATGGAGCGGCGTCTCGCGCGGCATGAGGACGAGCTTCCGCCGTTCCTTGAGCACCACATCGGCGGCGCGGGTGAGGAGGTCGTCGGCATGGCTGTGCACGATCGCCGACAGGGTTTTCATCGAGCAGGCGGCGACGATCATGCCGTCGGTCGGGAAGGAACCGCTGGCGATCGACGCCGCGACGTTGGAGACCTTGTGCACCTCGTCGGCGAGCGCCTCGACGGCGCCGACGGTCCATTCGGTCTCGATCGCGATGTTCATGCGGGCGGTGCGCGAAAGCACGAGATGGGTCTCGATCTCCGCGATGTCCTTCAGCACCTCGAGCAGACGGATGCCGTAGATGGCGCCGCTGGCGCCGCCGATGCCGATGATGAGCCGCATCATCCTCTGTCCCCTTCTGCGCCCGCCCTCCCTGCGGCGAGGAAGCGCGCGACCGCGTCCGCCACCTCGCGGCGCATCCGGCCCGAGTCCGGCGCCGCCTCGCCGAGGCACAGACGGCGCAGGAAGGCGCGGTGAATGAGGGCGCCGGCGAATCGCTCGCCCGCCTTCTTATCACGAATGCCGTGCCGGGCGAGAAAGGCGTCGATCCAGCGATAGGTCCGCGCCGGCCCGCGCCGGTAATAGATGCGCCCGATGGCCGGAAAGCGCGCCGCCTCGGCGATGACCACACGGGCGAGCGCGACATGGCGGTCCGAGGTGACGAGGCGATAGAGCGTCATGCCGATGCGCCTGAGCCCCTCCTCGAGCGACAGCGCATCGAGCGGCGTCGCGGCGGCGTCCTCGAGCTCCTCGAGTGCCGCTTCGACCACGGCGGCGAACAGGCGCTCCTTGTTGCCGAAATAGGCATAGAGCGTCGATTTCGAGCCACCGGCCCGGCGATTGACGGCATCCATGCTGGTGGCGCCATAGCCATGCTCGAGAAAGAGCGCGGTGGCAGCCTCGAGAATCGTGGCCCGCCGCCGCCCTTCCCCGCCGCGCACCGCGTCCTGC
Organism: Rhodothalassiaceae bacterium; assembly: GCA_046753425.1. Taxonomy (GTDB): domain Bacteria; phylum Pseudomonadota; class Alphaproteobacteria; order Sphingomonadales; family Rhodothalassiaceae; genus J134. The sequence goes on from JBHHTO010000201.1 coordinate 4,235, forward strand.
GCTGCTCCCACATCGTTCCGCCCCCGAAACGAGGGTTTGCGCGTGCGGCGCGCTGCCTGCCCTGCGATCATGTGCCGCCCTCTCCCCAAGCCCGTCCCGCGCACCCCGGCCGTGCACCGCCGGCGCCTGTGCGACAGGCTTGCCAAATCCGGAATCGTACCGTACTGTACCGTACGCATCGCGGCGCTGGCAAGTCCGGCGTGCAGTCCGTTTGAGTGACGGCGGCCGCGGGACCCCTGGGGCAAGCCCGGGCGGTCGGTTGCAACGGCACGAAGCACAGGCGGCGGGAGCGAAGCGGAAGGAGACGAAGCGATGGACGGGGCGAGCTTTCGCGATTTTCTCGCGGCGCAGGAGGCAAAGGGCGAGATTCTGCGCATCGGCGCGGAGATCGACACGCTCGACGAGATCGGCGCCTTCATCGCCCGCGCCGATTATGCCCATGTCGACAAGGGGCTTCTGTTCGAGAATCCGAAGGGCTTCGACATCCCGGTTTTCGCCAATACCATCGGCACCAGCTATCGCCGCATCGCCGAGACCTACGGCGTACCCGAGGAGCGCGCGGTGCCGGCGGCGGCGGCGCGCATGCGCGAGGTGATGCAATCCGGCGGCGTCCCACCCGA
>JBHHTO010000202.1:0-4831 GCA_046753425.1 Rhodothalassiaceae bacterium
AAGCCGCCCTCGGGGCCGACGAGCACCGCCGGGAGCCGGTCCACAGGCAGGTCGCGGCAGGCGGCGGCCAGCGGCGGCGCCTTGCCAGCGGTGTCGCAGAAAAGAAGCGGGCGATCGCAGGGCCAGTCTGCAAGCACCCTCGCAAGCGCGGCCGGCGCCTCGATAACAGGCAGCGTCAGCCGCCCGCATTGTTCGGCGGCCTCGCGGGCGATCTTTTCGAGACGCGACAGCCGGACACGCTCGGCGATGCCGCGTGCGGTCTCGACCGGCACGATGCGGGCGGCTCCGAGCTCGGTTGCCTTCTCGATGATGAGGTCGGTCCGCGCCCGCTTGACGGGAGCGAACAGCAGCGACGGTCCCTTCTCCTCGCTCTGCGGCCGGCATTGTGCCCCGATCTCGACCCGGGCATGGCCGCGCCGGGCGTCGACGAGCTGTCCCTGCCATTCCCCATCGCGGCCGTTGAAGAGGCGGATTTCGTCTCCTCTTGCGCGCCGCATGACGCCGACGAGATAGTGCGCCGCCTCGCGCGGCACGGTGATCACGCGCCCCGCCGCGAGCGGATCCTCGACATATAGGCGAATTCGGCTCATGCCTCCCGTCATCCTTCTTCCAACATTCCCGGCGCTCGACGAGAGTATGCTGCGATGATATGGGATCAATTCTGTTGCGCACCGGCGTGTCCGTCCGCCAGGCGCCGTCCGCCGCGCGATGCGGGGGCATCGGGCAAGGGCGGCAACGCCGCGACCGGCCGCCGGCGTGCAACCCCTAGAGGGGCCGGGGCCTGTTCCGCCATGACGGCGTCAGACCCCTTGGCCGTATTGCCCGCTACGCCCCGCGGGCTCTTCCTGGCCATGGCGAAAAAGGACTCCGGCAGAATGGCTCCATATCATCACAGCATGCTCTAGCATGCGCGAAAACCGCGATCGAGGGGAGAGACCATGCGCCACCTGCTTGCCGCCCTTGCGCTGTGCCTTTGTGCCGCAGCGGCCAGGGCCGACACCATCCTTCACGCCGGCCGACTGATTGCCGATCCACGCCAGCCCGCCGAAAGCGGGAAGTCGCTCGTCATCGCCGACGGCCGGATCAAGGCGGTCGTCGACGGCTATGTCGCCGGCGACCCCGGGCAGGACCGCATCGTCGATCTGCGCTCGGCAACGGTCCTGCCCGGGCTGATCGACAGCCATGTGCATCTTCTCTTCGAGCTTGGTCCGAAGACGGCGCTGCAACGACTGCAGCTCAGCGATGCCGATGCCGCCTTCCAGGGCGCCATGCACGCCCGCCGCACGCTCGCGGCCGGCTTCACCACGGTGCGCGATCTCGGCGATCCGCCCGATGCCATCTTCGCCCTGCGCGACGCGATCGCGAAGGATTGGATCACCGGCCCGCGCATCATTGCCGCAGGCTCCAGCATCTCAGGCACCGGGGGGCACGCCGATGTCGACGGCTATCGTCGCAAGATTCTTGAGATGATGACGCCGTCGACCATCTGCGACGGACCCTATGACTGTCGCCGGGGGGGGCGCACCGCCCAAAAATAACGCGCCCACGGGCTAAACATCAAGTACGGCGCCGACGTGATCAAGATTACCGCCACCGGTGGTGTTCTCTCTGACGCCGCCACCGGGCTTGCGCAGCAGATGGCCGATGACGAGCTTGCGGAGATCGTGCGCACCGCGCACGCGCTCGGGCGCAAGGTGGCCGCCCATGCTCATGGCGCCGATGGCATCAACGCGGGGCCCTGCGTGCCGGTGTCGATTCGATCGAGCACGGCTCGATGCTCGACGACGAATCGATCCGCCTGTTCCGCAAGACCGGGGCCTGGCTGGTGCCCACCCTGCTCGCCGGCAGGACGGTCGCGGAGCAGGCCGAGAAGGGCGGCTTCCTGCCGCCGGCGATCCGCGACAAGGCGCTGCGGCTCGCGCCCGTCATCCGTGATCACATCGTGCGGGCCTACAAGGCCGGCGTCCGCATCGCCTTCGGCACCGATTCCGGCGTCTCGCATCACGGCGACAATGGCCGCGAGCTCCTGCTGCTGAAGGACATCGGCATGGAGAATGCCGAGATCATCGCGACGGCGACAGTGAACGCGGCCGAGCTGCTTGGCCTTGCCGACCGCATCGGCACGCTCGAGGCGGGCAAGGAGGCGGACATCATCGCCGTCGCCGGCGATCCCCTCGCCGACATCGCGGCGCTGCAGCATGTCGGATTCGTGATGGCGCGCGGCCATATCGCAAAGAACGAATTCTAGGAGCGGGCGGCAAAGGGCGGCGGGTGCGCCCCTTGCTCCCGCCGACGCGGGTGTTTAAGGGAGGGGTGAGCCGTTCATATCGGGGAACCCGCCATGGCCTTGCGCGCCCGCTTCCTGATCGCCTTTCTGGTCCTCGCCGTTTGCGGTGCCGCAGCCGCACAGGAGGCGGCACCACCGCTCGTGCGCCAGTTGCCGCAGAATCGCGGCGAGGTGCTCCTGTCCTATGCACCGGTGGTGAAAAGGGTGGCACCGGCGGTGGTCAACATCTATGCGGCGCGCACGGTCGCCGTGCGCAGCCCGATCTTCGAAAGCCCGCTGGTCAGGCGCTTTCTCGGCGAGGATTTCAATTTTGGCATACCCCGAGAGCGCATCGAACGCTCGCTCGGCTCCGGCGTCATCGTCCGTCCCGAGGGTGTCGTGATCACCAACAATCATGTCATCGGCAAGGCGGACGTGATCAAGGTGGTGCTCGCCGACCGGCGCGAGTTCGACGCCAGGGTCGTGCTCGCCGATCCGCGGACCGATCTCGCGGTGCTGCGCCTCGAGGCGGAGGGCGAACGCTTTCCCGCCGCCGATCTGGCGGAAGAGGACAATGCCGAGGTCGGTGATATCGTGCTCGCCATCGGCAATCCCTTCGGCATCGGCCAGACGGTGACCGCCGGAATCGTCTCGGCCACCGCCCGGACGGAGGTCGGGATCAACGACTACGGCTTCTTCCTGCAGACCGATGCGGCGGTCAATCCCGGCAATTCGGGCGGGCCGCTCGTCGCCCTTAGCGGCCGCGTCATCGGCATCAACACGGCGATCTACACGCGTACGGGCGACACCAGCGGCATCGGCTTCGCGATCCCCGCAAGCATGGTGCGCACCGTCCTCCGCGCCGCGCTCGACGAAGGCGAGATCGTGCGCACCTGGCTCGGGCTGGCCGGCCAGCCGGTGACCGCCGAGCTCGCGCAGGCCCTGGGCCTCGACCGCCCCGGCGGTGTCCTCGTCGGCGATCTCTATCCCGACGGGCCGGCGGCCAGGGCCGGGCTCAGGACCGGCGATGTCATTCTCGAGGTCAACGGGGAGGACGTTCTCGACGATCGCGCTCTCCGCTTCCGTATCGCCACCCATCCGCCGGGTGACAAGGTGACGCTCACGGTGCTGCGTGACGGCGAAAGGCTGGAGGTGCGGGTCGAGCTGTCGCCCTTGCCTGAGGTGCCCGAGCGTCGCATCACGAAACTCACCGGGCCGCACCCCTTCCAGGGTGTGACGATCGCCAATCTGTCGCCGAAATTCGCCGACGAGCTCGGGCTCGATCCGATGCGCACCGGCGTCATCGTGCTCGAGGTCGACCCGCGCTCGCCCGCAGGCCGGGTCGGCTATGTGCGTCCCGGGGACATCCTCGTCAATGTCCAGAACCGGCGCATCGACAGCGTTGCGGATGTCGTCGTCGTGGCGAAGGAGCCTTGGAAAAGCTGGCTCTATCGCATCCGGCGCGGCGATCAGCTTCTCGACTGCGGGGTCTTCCGCAATGGTGCCGTGGAGTGCCGCCGCAGCCGCTGATGCCACGAAAGGAGGCAGGCGGATCGCGCCATGAGTGACCTCTTTGCAAGCGCCGGGCTGGAGAAGGAGGCCCCGCGGCCGCTCGCCGACCGTCTGCGGCCGACGAGGCTCGCAGATGTCGTCGGCCAGGACCATCTCCTCGGACCCCGGGGGCCGCTCGGGCGCATGGTGGCGAGCGGCCGCATCGCCTCGCTCGTCCTCTGGGGACCGCCGGGAACCGGCAAGACGACGATCGCACGGCTTTTGGCCGGTGTCGCGGATCTCGAATTCGTGCAGATCTCGGCCATCTTTACCGGCGTCGCGGAACTCAGGAAGATCTTCGAGGCGGCGCGGGCGCGGCGGCAGACCGGACGCGGCACGCTGCTTTTCGTCGACGAGATCCATCGCTTCAACCGCGCTCAGCAGGACGGCTTTCTGCCCTGGGTCGAGGACGGCACCGTGACCCTCGTCGGTGCGACCACCGAAAACCCGTCCTTCGAGCTCAATGGCGCCCTGCTGTCGCGACTGAAGGTGATGGTGCTCAAACGCCTCGACGAGGCGGCGCTTGAGACCCTGCTCGCCCGCGCCGAGGCGCATCTCGGCCGTCCCCTGCCGCTCGATGCGGAGGCGCGCCGCATGCTGGTCGCCATGGCCGACGGCGATGGGCGCCATGTGCTCAATGCCGCCGAGGCGATCTACGACCTTGCGGGCGACAGGGTGCTTGGCACCGACGAGCTCCTGCGCCTCGAGATGCGCCGCGCGCCCGCCTATGACAAGGACCGCGAGGAGCACTACAATCTCATCTCGGCGCTGCACAAGTCGCTGCGCGGCTCGGATCCCGATGCCGCGCTCTACTGGTTCGCGCGCATGATCGAGGGCGGCGAGGATCCGCTCTATATCGCGCGCCGCCTGATCCGCTTTGCCAGCGAGGATGTCGGACTCGCCGACCCGCAGGCACTCCTTGAGGCTCTCGCCGCGCGTGAGGCCTATGCCGTGCTCGGCTCGCCGGAAGGCGATCTCGCGCTCGTCCAAGCGGTCGTCTACCTCGCAACGGCA
>JBHHTO010000203.1:0-4802 GCA_046753425.1 Rhodothalassiaceae bacterium
GATGATGGACTTCATCGTCTCGATCCTCGGCGTGCTGATCTTCGCCGGCCTTACCGCCTATGACACGCAGCGGCTGAAAAACCTCTATTTCTCGGTCGCGGGTCATGACGAGGCGATGGCCAAGGCATCGATCATGGGGGCGCTCAGCCTCTATCTCGACTTCATCAACATGTTCCTCTTCCTGCTCCGCTTCATGGGCGCGAGCCGGAACTGAGCGGACTTCACGTGGGCAGAAAGGGCGCCCGGCTTCGCATGGCGAGCCCGGGCGCCTTGCCTCTTGCGGCTGTGGAGGGGAGATCATGAGCGGGGAGACGGCCTATCTCGCGGGCGGCTGCTTCTGGTGCCTCGAGGCCATCTACAAGGAGCTCGAAGGCGTCACGTCGGTGCGCCCGGGCTATATGGGCGGCAGCGCCGAGAATCCGGGCTATGAGCAGGTGTGCACCGGCACCACCGGGCACGCCGAGACCGTCGAGGTGACCTTCGACCCCGCCGTCATCCGCTTCGACGACCTGCTCGACGTCTTCTTCAGCATCCACGACCCGACGCAGCTCAACCGGCAGGGCAATGATGTCGGGACGCAATATCGTTCTGCGATCTTTTATCGAGATGCAGCGCAGAAGGCCGCAGCCGAGGCCGCGACCGCGCGGGCGGCGGCGTTGTGGGACGATCCCATCGTCACCGAGGTCGCGCCGGCGGGCACGTTCTGGCCGGCCGAGGCCTATCATCAGGACTATTTCGCCCGCAATCCCGACCAGCCCTATTGCGCCGCCGTGGTGGCGCCGAAGGTCGCCAGGGCGCGCGCGCGATGGGCGAAGCGGTTGAAGCGCGGCGCCGCCTGAGGCGACCCGGCGGGGCGTTCCGCTCGCCCTTCGCACCCCTTCCTCCGTTCGCGCTGAGGAGGGCCGAAGGCCCGTCTCGAAGCGCGGGGGGCACTCCGCGTTTGGCCGCTCGCCCTTCGCCCTTCGACAGGCTCAGGGCGAACGGGTTTTGCAAATTCCGCTCGCATGGCGACAGGCTGAGGGCGAGCGGATCTCTGGACCCACCTCCCTCGCTCCGGACGGACAAGCTGCGTTTGTTGCGGCGATCACAAAAACTCCCTTTCCCGGCCGGCAGAAAAGCCCTAGGTTCCCGGCGGGCCACGCCTCCCCAACGAGGCGCGCGCTCTCTGGAAGGAGAGAGACATGATGAAACCGACCCGCCGTCCGGCGCGGCCCCATTTCTCGTCGGGGCCCTGCGCCAAGCGTCCCGGATGGACGCCGCAATCCCTCGATACCAGCATACTCGGGCGCTCGCACCGCTCCCGCCCCGGCAAGGCGCAGCTCTGCGCGGCCATCGAGCGGTCGCGCGCCCTGCTCGGCGTCCCCGACGACCACCTCATCGGCATCGTGCCGGCCTCGGACACCGGCGCCGTCGAGCTTGCGCTATGGAACCTCCTTGGCGCCCGGCCCGTGGACATGCTCGCCTGGGAAAGCTTCGGCGAGGGCTGGATCACCGACGTGACGAAACAGCTCCAGCTCGCGGATGTCCGCGTTCTCCGCGCACCCTATGGCGAGATCGCCGATCTGGCGGCAGTCGATCCCGCGCATGATGTCGTCTTCACCTGGAACGGCACCACCTCGGGCGTGCGCGTGCCCGATGCCGGCTGGATTGCCGCCGATCGCGAGGGGCTCGCCATCTGTGATGCGACCTCGGCGGTGTTCGCGCAGCGGCTCGACTGGTCAAAGCTCGATGTCGCCACCTTCTCCTGGCAGAAGGTGATGGGCTCGGAGGCGGCGCACGGCATGCTCGTCCTCGGCCCGCGCGCAGTCGCGCGGCTCGAGAGCCACACCCCGCCCTGGCCGCTGCCGAAGATTTTCCGCATCGCCAGGGGAGGCCGCATCAATCGCGCGATCTTCGAGGGTGCGACGATCAACACGCCCTCGATGCTGGCCGTCGCCGATTATCTCGACGCGCTCGCCTGGGCGGAGAAGATCGGCGGGCTCGAGGCGCTGATCGCGCGCGCGGACGCCAATGCGGGCGTGATCGCCGACTGGGTCGCGCGCACGCCATGGGTCGATCATCTTGCGGTGCGGCCCGCGATCCGGTCGAACACCTCGGTCTGTCTCCGTATCGTCGATCCCTGGTTTGCGAACCTCGCCCCCGAGGCGCAGCACGGGGTGGTGAAGGAGATCGCGTCACGGCTCGAGGCCGAGGGTGCGGCCTATGACATCGCCGGCTACCGCGATGCCCCGCCGGGTCTTCGCATCTGGTGCGGATCAACGGTCGAGCGCGACGATCTCGCGGCGCTCACGCCGTGGCTCGACTGGGCCTTCGAGACCGTCAAGGCGGAGCGTGCGCAAGCGGCCTGAGCCGCGCCTTCCCTCATGAATTTTTTGCCGGACAAAGGACCCTTTTATGCCAAGAGTACTGATTGCCGACAGGATGAGCCCGAAGGCGGCGGAGATCTTCCAGAGCCGCGGCATCGAGGTCGATGAGACGCCGGGGCTCACCAAGGACGAACTGCGGGCCGTGATCGGCCGCTATGACGGCCTCGCCGTCCGCTCCGCGACCAAGGTGACGGCGAAGATCCTCGCAGCGGCGGATCGCCTCAAGGTCATCGGCCGCGCCGGCATCGGCGTCGACAATATCGACATCGCAGCGGCCACCGCGCGCGGCATCGTGGTGATGAACACCCCCTTCGGCAATTCCATCACCACCGCCGAGCACGCCATCGCGATGATGTTCGCGCTCGCCCGCCAGATCCCGCAGGCGAATGCCTCGACGCAGGCCGGCAAGTGGGAGAAGTCCCGATTCATGGGAGTCGAGCTTGCCGGCAAGACGCTGGGCATCATCGGCTGCGGCAATATCGGCTCGATCGTCGCCGACCGGGCGCAGGGGATCAGGATGAAGGTGCTCGCCTTCGATCCCTTCCTTTCGCCCGAGCGGGCAGAGGAGCTCGGCGTCGTCAAGGTCGAGCTCGACGAGCTTCTCGCGCGCGCCGATTTCATCAGCCTGCACACACCGCTCACCGACAAGACGCACCACATCATCGATGCGGCCGCGCTTGCCAGGACAAAGCCGGGCGTGCGGCTCATCAACTGCGCGCGCGGCGGTCTCATCGACGAGGCGGCGCTCAAGGCGGCGCTTGACAGCGGACATGTCGCCGGCGCGGCGCTCGATGTCTTCGCCGAGGAGCCAGCCCATGACAATCCCCTGTTCGGCCATCCGAGTCTCGTCGCGACGCCGCATCTCGGCGCCTCCACGACAGAAGCTCAGGTCAATGTCGCCATCCAGATTGCCGAGCAGATGTCCGATTATCTTCTCCTCGGTGGTGTCGCGAACGCGCTCAACATGCCCTCGATGACCGCCGAGGAGGCGCCGCGCCTCAAGCCCTATATGGTGCTCGCACGCCAGATCGGTTCCTTCGCCGGCCAGCTCACGCGCAGCGGCATCAGGGGCGTGAGTATCGAATACGAGGGCCATGTCGCGACCCTCAACACGCGGCCGCTTACCGCCGTCGTCCTCGAGGGGCTGCTCAAGCCGGTGCTCGAGACCGTCAACATGGTCAATGCGCCGGTGATTGCACGGGAACGCGATATCGAGGTCACCGAGGTGCTGCACGAGCGCGAGGGCGACTATCACACCCTGATCCGGCTGTCGGTCACCACCGAGACGCAGACGCGCACCATCGCGGGGACCTTGTTCGCGAACCGCGCACCGCGCATCGTCGAGGTTCACGGCGTGCCGCTCGAGGCCGAGCTGTCACCGCACATGCTTTATGTCATCAATGACGACCGACCGGGCTTCATCGGCGCGCTCGGCACGAGCCTTGGACGTCATGGCGTCAATATCGCCACCTTTCATCTTGGCCGCTCGCAGAAGGGCGGCTATGCAGTGGCGCTGATTGCGGTCGACCAGCCGATCGAGCCCGGCGTGCTCGAGGAGGTCGCCGCGCTCGAGGATGTGCGCCAGGCCATGCACCTGCGTTTTTGACCGGCGCTGGAGGAGACGGGCTCATCCCCATGTCGATGCCGGAGAACCGCGCCAAGGCCCTGCTTCCCGAGGGACTCCGGGACGATCTGCCTCCCTGGGCGGAGCATGAGGCGCAGCTGGTGGACCGCCTGATGGCGATCTTCGCGGCACACGGCTATGCGCGCGTCGCGCCGCCACTCGTCGAGTTCGAGGACAGCCTGCTTGCACCGGCAGGGGCCGCGTCCGCAACGAGCATGTTCCGCCTCCTTGATCCGGTCAGCCAGCGCATGATGGCGCTGCGTTCGGACATGACGCCCCAGGTGGCGCGCATCGCAGAAACGCGGCTCGCACGAAAGGCGCGCCCGCTCCGGCTGTCCTATGCCGGCCATGTGCTGCGCGTGAAAGGCACGCAATTGCGCCCGGCACGCCAGTTCCGCCAGGCCGGGGTCGAGCTCATCGGCAGCGATTGCCTGGAGGCGGATCTCGAGATCATCGGTCTTGCCACCGAGGCCCTGACAGCCCTCGGTGTCCGGGATCTCTCCGTCGATCTCGTGTCGCCAACCCTCGTTCCGGCCGTCGCCGCCCGGCTTGGCCTCGATCAGGAGGCCGTCGCGGCGGCACGCGCCGCGCTCGACGCAAAGGATGCGGGTGCCCTCGCGGCCTTTCCGCAGGAGGCGCGGGTGCTGCTGTCGGCGCTGATGCGTTGTGCTGGAACCGTCGCCGAGACCGCCGACCGACTTGCGGACCTGCCGCTTGCCGGGGAGGCAGCGGCGATCCGTGACCGTTTTCTGGCGACGGCGCGGGCACTGACCGAGCGCGCACCGGACCTCATGGTGACACTCGATCCGGGG
>JBHHTO010000204.1:0-4785 GCA_046753425.1 Rhodothalassiaceae bacterium
GCGGGCGGGACTGTGGGAGGCGATCGCACCGCATCTCGTCTATGGAGAAAATGTTTCGCAGGCGACGCAGTTTGCGCTTTCCGATGCGGCCGAGGGCGGCATCGTCGCCTGGTCGCTGGCGCTTGCGCCAACCATTGGCGCGCACGCACGCCATGCGCTCCTTCCCGCCGACTGGCATCGACCGCTCTTCCAGCGTGCTGTCATCACCGCCGGCGCGCCGCCCGCAGCCGCGCGCTTTCTCCACTTTCTCGCCAGCCCGGGCGCCCGCCGCATCCTCGCGCGCTACGGCTTCGCCCCGCCGGCGGCCGGCGGTGAGGGCTGAGAGATGGACTGGCAGGCGCTGGCGTTGTCCTTCCGGCTGGGCGCATGGACGCTTGTCGTCCTGCTGCCGCTCGGGATCGGCATTGGACATCTGCTCGCGGTGCGGACGTTCCGGGGCAAGAGCCTCGTCGAGGCGCTGATCGCCCTGCCGCTGATCCTGCCCCCGACCGTGCTCGGCTATTATCTGCTCGTCGCCTTCGGACGTGCGGCACCGCTCGGGGCGCTGTGGCAGTCGCTCTTCGGCCATCCTCTCGCCTTCAGCTTCGAGGGGCTGCTCTTCGCCTCGCTTCTCTTCAACCTGCCCTTCGCGATCCAGCCCATCCAGCGCGGCTTCGAGGCGATCGCGCCGGACATCCGGGAGGCGGCGGCCTGCTGCGGCCTGCGTCCCTCCGCCGTTCTCCTGCGCGTCGATCTGCCCCTCGCCTGGCCGAGCGTCCTCACCGCCATGGTGCTGAGCTTTGCGCACACATTGGGCGAATTCGGTGTCGTCCTTATGGTCGGCGGCAACATCCCCGGCGAGACGCGCACGGTGGCGATCGCCATCTATGACCGGGTGCAGGCCTTTGATCATGCAGGAGCCGGTGCGATGTCGGCGTTTCTGCTTGCTCTTTCCTTCGCCACCATCCTGCTCAGCCTCGCACTCGGGCGCCGGCTCCTGCCGTCGAGGCCGTCATGAGCGGGCTTTCCGTGCGGCTCGCGCAGAGGGGGCCGATTCCCCTCGACCTCGCCTTTACGGTGGCGCCGGGCGAGCTGGTGGCACTGTTTGGTCCGTCGGGCAGCGGCAAGTCGACCATCCTGCGCGCCATCGCCGGGCTCTATCGCGCCAGAAAGGGGCGGATCAGCGTCAATGGCGACGTCTGGCTCGACAGCACCGATGGCCTGTGTCTGCCCGCCTGGCAGCGGCGGGTGGGCCTCCTGTTCCAGAGCTATGCCCTGTTCCCGCATCTGAGTGCGGCGGGCAATGTGATGGCCGCTCTCGGCCATCTGGCGCGGGCAGAGCGGCGGACGCGGGCGCAGGAACTGCTCGCGCAGGTGCATCTGGCGGATCTCGCGGGGCGCCGGCCGGCGCAGCTTTCGGGCGGCGAGCAGCAACGCGTCGCGCTCGCCCGCGCGCTCGCCCGCGAGCCGCAGGTCCTGCTCCTTGACGAGCCCTTCTCGGCGGTCGACCGGATGACGCGCGAGAGCCTCTATCGCGAGCTCGTGCATCTCCGGCGGCGGCTCGGTGTCCCGACCCTCCTCGTTACCCACGATCTCGAGGAGGCGCGCCTGCTCGCCGACCGGATCTGCCTGCTCGATCGCGGCCGCGTCCTCGAGGACGGTCCCCCCGCGGAGGTCGTCGCCCGGCCGCGGAGTGCCGCCGCGGCGCGCGCGGTGGGCCATCGCAATATCCTCTCCGGGCGCCTCGGACAGGGACGCGACGGCACGCCCGTCATATTCTGGAACGACCGGCAGGTCGCGCTGGCCCAGGCGCCGGCACTGCCCCATGGTGCCCCTGTCGACTGGTGCATCGCGCCGGAGTCGGTTCTTCTTGCAGACGATGCCGCAGATGCCGCGGGAACGGTCGCCGAACGCCTGCGCCTCGGCGATGCCATCCTTCTCAGCATCCTGCTCGATGGCGAGGCGGCGCCGCTGACGGTCCGCGCCCCTGCGACGGAGGCGGCGCGGCTGCCCGACGCCGGAGAGCGCGTCGCTTGCCGCTTCCCGGCGGCGGCGATTCACGTCATGCTGCGACAGGATGCGGAGGATGCCGATGCGGTCGCCGACGGCGATGCGGGAAAGGCGGATAAGGCGCAGGTCGGCAGCCCGCGCGGGCATTGCGGGCCTTGAAGGCAGGCGCGCGTGCCGCTCCGTTCATGAGGCGGCAAGCGCATCCCAGTCGATGCTCTCGGCCTGGCCGAGAGACCGGCTCCTGTCGGGCATCGGATATTTGAGCCCGGCGCCGCAATTGAAGAGGACGACGCGATCCTCGCGCCCGATGCGGCCGTCTTCAAGGGCCTGGAAATAGGCGGCAAGCGTCGCCGCCCCCTCGGGGCAGAGTATCAGCCCCTCGGCCGTCGCCGCCATGAGCCGCGCCTGTTCGATCGCCTCGTCCGCGACCGCGATGGCGAAGCCTCCCGACTCGCGCACCGCTCTCAGAATGAGGAAATCGCCGATCGCCGCCGGCACGCGAATGCCACTCGCGATGGTGTGTGCGTCCTGCCAGCGCGCGGCATGTTCCGCGCCGGCCTCATAGGCGCGTACGATCGGCGCGCAGCCCGCCGCCTGCACCGCGATCATGCGCGGCCGCTTCGTCCCGATCCAGCCGACCGCCTCGAGCTCCGCGAATGCCTTCCACATGCCGATGAGCCCGGTGCCGCCGCCGGTCGGGTAGAAGATGGCGTCGGGCGGATCCCAGCCGAGTTGCTCGGCAAGCTCGAGTCCCATCGTCTTCTTGCCCTCGATGCGGTAGGGCTCCTTCAGGGTCGAGAGGTCGAACCAGCCCATCCGCTCCCTGCCGGCACCGACGATCCTTCCGCAGTCGTCGATGAGCCCGTCGACGCGGAAGACCCGCGCGCCATAAAGCGCGATCTCGCGCACATTCACCTCGGGCGTGTCGGCGGGGCAGAAGACGAAGCTCTCCATGCCGCTGCGCGCCGCATAGGCCGCCATCGCCGCGCCGGCATTGCCGTTGGTCGGCATGGCGAGACGCCTGATTCCGAACTGCCGCGCCATGGACACCGCGAGCGCGAGCCCGCGCGCCTTGAAGGATCCGGTGGGCAGGCGGCCCTCGTCCTTGACGAGGAGCTCTCCCGTGACGCCGCGCTCGCGGGCGATGCGCGGGCAGGGAATGAGCGGGGTCATCGTCTCGCCGAGGCGGATGGCATCACCGGCCCGCGGCAGCGGCAGGAACTCGCGATAGCGCCAGATGTCCGGCGCCCGCCGCGCCAGATCGCTCTTCGAGAGCGCGCCCCGGAGGGCTGCGAGATCATAGCGGACGAGGAGCGGTTTGCCGGCCCCGGACAGCCCCTGCGCGCGATCGGCGGGGTAGCGTTTTCCCGTCATCGAGCATTCGAGATGGGTGACGAACGAGCGATCCTGCGTCATGACGGGCGGTCCCGGTCGGAGGAGAATCGGTGCCGGAGGATGGTCGGGGAGACTGGATTTGAACCAGCGACCCCCTGCTCCCAAAGCAGGTGCGCTACCAGACTGCGCCACGCCCCGATGGCGTGTGTTCTAGGGTCTCGCGGCCACCGTGGCAAGATCCGAGCGGCAATGGTGGCGGGTGACGCCGCGGCGTCGAATGCGTAGACTGGCGTCGTTATGATCGCGAGTCGGACCGTGACCGGACGGCTGCTGCTCGTGGCCCTTGTCCTCGTGCTGGGCCCGGCCGCCGGCGCCCTGTTGCCGGATCAGACAACACCGCCGCCGCGCCATGCGCTCCTTGCCGCCATCGAGGGGCCGGTCGGGCCGGCGACCGCGCGCAGCGTCGCCGACGCGATCGGGGCGGCAGAAGAGGGTGACGCCGCCGTCCTCATCCTCAGACTCGACACGCCCGGCGGCCTCGTCACCGCGACGCGGGAAATCGTCTCCGCCATCCTCGCCTCTCGGGTGCCGGTGATCGGCCATGTCGCCCCGGCCGGCGCCCATGCGGCGAGCGCCGGCACCTATATCCTCTATGCCACCCATCTCGCGGCGATGGCGCCGGGAACCAACCTCGGTGCCGCAACGCCGGTCTCTCTCGGCGGCCTGCCGGGCACGGTGCCGGACAGCCCGCCCGGTGAAGAGGGCAAGCACGGCGGCGAGGCGCCGCCGCCCGACAGCGCCAGCGCGCTCCGGGCAAAGCAGATCAATGACGCGGTGGCCTGGATCCGCAGTCTCGCCGAATTCCACGGCCGCAATGCCGACTGGGCCGAGGAGGCCGTGCGCAAGGGCGCAAGCCTCACCGCCAATGCGGCGCTCGAGCGCGCCGTCATCGAGCTCATCGCTGCCGACGCAGAGCAGCTGCTCGCCGCCGCCGACGGACGCAGCGTGCGTCTGCAATCGGGCCCGTACACGCTTCACACCGCGGGCCTTGCCCTCGAGCCGTTCGAGCCCGGAGCGGTCACGCGCTTTCTCGCCGTCCTCGCCAATCCGAATGTCGCCTTCATCCTGATGCTGATCGGCATCTACGGCCTTATCTTCGAATTCTCGAATCCGGGAAGCGTCGCACCGGGCGTGATCGGCGCCATCGCTCTTGTGCTCGGGCTTTATGCGCTGCATCAACTTCCGCTCGACTATGCCGGGCTCGCGCTCCTGCTGCTCGGCATTGCGCTCATGGTGGCGGAGGCCTTCACGCCCTCCTTCGGCATTCTCGGCATCGGCGGGCTCGCCGCATTTGTCCTCGGCGCGGCGATGCTGATCGACACCGACATTCCCGCCTTCCGCATCGACTGGACGGTGATCGGCGTCATGGCGGCGACAAGCGGCGCCATTCTCGTGCTTCTC
>JBHHTO010000205.1:0-4744 GCA_046753425.1 Rhodothalassiaceae bacterium
ATAATGGTCGCCGTCGCGGCGTGCCGTCGTGCGGATGCCCTGCAGGTCGGAGCCGGCCGCGGGCTCGCTCATGGCGATCGCGGCGACGACCTCGCCCGACACCATCCTGGGCAGCCAGCGACGCTTCTGCGCCGCGCTGCCGTATTTGAGGATATAGGGCATGCAGATGTCGGAATGGACGGAGAGCCCGATCGCCAGCCCGCCATAGGCGAGTTCCTCGTCGACAACGCAGTGATGGCGGAAATCGCCGCCGGGCCCGCCGTACTCCTCGGGCAGACCCGGGCAGAGCAGACCGGCCGCGCCGGCCTTGAGCCAGAAATCGCGCGGCACCATTCCGGCCTCACGCCAGGCGGCCTTGTGGGGATGGAGCTCGCGGGCGAGGAAGCTGCGCACGCTGTCGCGAAACAGGCGATGGTCTTCGTCGTAAATGGGGCGAGACGGCAGCATGAGGCGATCCGGCTGGAATTTGACGTTAACGTCAACTCTCGACCGGCACCATGGGCGCTGTCAACGACCGATCCCGGCGTGCTGCACAGGCGCAAGCCTTTCAGAAGAGGCCGGGAATGAGGCGGTGGCGTACGGCGCTCATATAGCGGCGATAGTCGGGGCTGTCGGCAAGCACACGCTCTTCGGCGAAGATACGGGCGACGAGAAGCGCCCAGACCATGGCATATATCGCGAGGTTCCAGAGTTTGGGCACGACCAGCAGAAAGCCGAGATGGGCCAGCATGTAGCCCGCATACATGGGATGGCGAACGAGCGCATAGAGGCCGCCGACCCTGATCCCGCGATTGGCCGGAACGACCCCGAAGCTGCGCCACAGGCTGAGCTTCGCACCGACATGGACCGCAAGCCCGGCGAGCATGAGCAGGATGCCGGCGAGCGGTGCCAGCGGTGTGCCGCCTCCTTGTACCAGTAGACTGAGAAAGGTGCCGGCAAAGGCGATCAGCCAGTCCCGGGGGCGGACGGAAATCCGCTCCGTGCGCCGGCGGATCAAGAGAAGGACGACGACCAGACCTTCCGACAGCAACAGGAGCAAAGGGTGCCAGTTCGTCGCCGAGAGTTGCTCCGGCCAGAGGCGTGCGACGAGCCAGACATAGAGGCCGAGGACGGCGATCTGCTCGCCGCCATCGAGCCATCGCTGCGGGTGCGCCACAAGGGCAGGGGAATGCGTTGCCTTCTCCATCCTGCCGCCAGTCTTGCACCCTTGTCTTGATGAATCCTTGCCGGTCGCTCGCCTTGTCAAGATTCGCGCCCCCTCCGGCGCGCGCATTAGGAATTTCTTATCGCCGGCAAACTAGCCTTGGACTCTCTTCCCCGCCCGGTCGGAATTGGCAGGGGGCATGTAACTGGCGAAACGGACTGGCGAGCGGCGCGTGCTGTTTGTCGATACAGCGAAGGATCTGCTGGTCGCGGCACTCATCTTCGTGCCGCTCGAGCGCCTGCTCGCGCTCCGGCGCGAACAGCGCATTTTTCGCGCGCTCTGGCGTCTTGATCTCATTCATGTGTTCGTGACCGGGCTGCTCTACCGCTTCGCTGCGGTTCTGCTCGCGATCCTCGTCGGTGCACCCTTGCGCGATCTGGTGCCTGGCGCTGTCCAGGAAGCGATCGCTGCCCAGCCCCTGTGGATCGCGGCCCTCGAGGTCATCGTCATCGCCGATCTCGGATTCTATTTCGTTCACCGTGCCTTCCACGAGGTCCCCTGGCTGTGGCGCTTTCACGCCGTGCATCACAGCATCGAGGAGCTCGACTTTCTCGCCGCACACCGTGTGCATCCGCTGGACCAGATCCTGACCCGGGCGATGACCCTGCTGCCGGTGACGGCGCTCGGCTTTGATGCCGATGCACTGGTCGTTTTCGCCGTCCTTTATCACTGGCATTCGCTTCTTCTGCACGCCAATGTCCGTATCCCCTTCGGTCCTCTGCGCTGGTTCATCGCCTCGCCGTGTTTTCACCACTGGCACCACGCCGAGGATACGGCGGCCCGGGATCGCAATTATGCCGGCCAGCTTGCCATCCTCGATGTGCTCTTCGGCACCGTGCATCTTCCCGGCGGCATGATGCCACAAGGATACGGCACCGAGACCCCGGTGCCGCGATCCTATCTCGGCCAGCTCGCCTTCCCCTTCCGGCGCCGGACGAAGCCCCCGGAGGCCTCCGCAATCGGTGGTGCGGCCGCGGGTGGCACCCGCGACTAGTGGGCCAGTGCGCGCAGGAGAACGACCGCGGGTGCGGCTGCGGTTATCTCGAGGTCGCTGCGCAGCGCCCCGGCGGGGGCGAGCGGGGCGAGGATGATGCGGTGCCGGTCGCGGCCCGGAATGACCTTGCCGAAATGCCGCTCGCCCGAGCGGTCGACGACGAGGCAGTCGCAGCCGCCGGCGCGGTGCAGGTGCTCCGGGGCCAGAGGCTCGCAGACAACGACGTCGCCCGCCCGGTACTGTCCCATCGTCTCGGCGATGCGGACTGCGATCGGGTTGCGGGCCATCAGGCGCACCGACAGCACCCCCTCCTCCCGGTCGACGACACGCCCCGAGGCGCCGACGGCACCGTCGATGACGATGTCCCCGCCCTGCGGCAGGGAGAGTAGCTCGGCGGGATCGACCTCCATCGCCTCGGCGATGCGCCGCACCCAGTCGAGCGTCAGTGTCCGTACGCCCGTTTCCAGCCGCCCGATGGTCTGTGCCGTCGTGCCATGCGGCTTCACCCGTTCCGCCACCTCCTGCAAGGTCAATCCCTTGGCCTTGCGGATCTCTCGCAGCCGCGCATGCAGCATTGGAACCTCCTTCCCTGATGTCCTCCCGGCTTATAACCGAAATAGAAAGCAACGCAAATAATATTTACCGATCCGGCACGATTTGTTATAACCAGAATGGTTCACACGGTGGAGGCGGCATGCAGAAAAAGACCATCTCACGCTTTGCGGTTGAAATTCTCGGCAAGCTGGCGGCGGGTCGCCCGGCGATGCTGGACGGTGCGGGCGGGCTGCGGCTCGGCGGGCGAACGGTTCCGGAGTCGGTGCTCAGCGTGCTTCTCGCACGCGACCTCGTGCGGCAGGAGGGAGGCCGCGTCACCATCACGCCCGCCGGCGAGGCCTGTCTGCGGCGCCGCCGGACGGCGCGTGCGGCGGCCCGTGCGGTCGGGTCCTTCCGCTCCCAGCACATGACCCTGATGCGGCGTCGCGAGCCGGCCGGCAGGAGCGGCGAGCAGGCATTCGTGAACGGGGCGGAGTCGCCGCTCGGATGGCTCGTGCGGCGGCGCGGGCGCGACGGCCGGCCGCTGCTCAGCGAACGGCAATATCTGGCCGGCGAGCGGCTGCGCGAGGACTTCGAACAGAGCGGACTCGGGCCGCGCCTCGTTCGCGCCTATGATGCGCCGCCGGTCAGTCGCGGCCGGCGGAGCGGGGCGCAGGCCCCCGCCATGCCCGCCGATCAGGCCATCGATGCCCGGCGCCGGGTGCATGCGGCGCTCGCGGCGATGGGGCCTGGCCTCGCCGATATCGCCCTTCGTACCTGCTGCTTTCTCGAGGGACTCGCGGAGGCCGAACAGGCCATCGGCTGGCCCGCTCGCTCGGGAAAGGTCGTGCTGTCCCTCGCGCTCGACCGTCTTGCCGATTTCTACGAGGGCAAAAAAACGGGCGCCCGAAGGCGCCCAGTTGGCAAGGGGATGCCAGGGTGAAGTGCAGTGTTCGCCTATGGCCTGACCGGCCGTTCGCCAGCGACGCAGCCGGCGCGTCGGCAGTGCTGGCCGAGGGCGATATAAAGAAGCAGTGCTGCGCCCGCCTTGCGGCTCCCGGCCCCGACGACCGGGCGCGGCGTCTCCCGTTCGCCGCCATCAGGGGCCATCGCCGCGATCTCGATCCGCGCGGTGCGCGTCTCATCTGTCTCCTCTGCGGGCGCCGCCCACGCGAAGGGCGCTGAAGAGAGAAGAACTACGCCTGATGCAACACCGAAAAACTTCATCATTGGACCGTGCCTGATCAATGTCCACGCATCGATATTAGCAAAAAGAGATTAACAGCACGCCAATGAACGGAAAGAAATTTAAGAAATAACGGGATAAGAGCGATGCCTGTGCCAGGAGATTGCGCGGGGGAAGCAACCGAATTGAAAGATTTTCCCCACAAAGTGCCAGATAGGAGAAATTTCTTGACAAGCGTCACGATGTGGGTTATATGAAAAAACATGCTTGCAAACTGGGTTTCGGGGCGGCGGTCCGAAGAGCACGGACGGCCGCCCTTTTTCTGTGCACGGGTCGTTCATGGCGAAGACAGGATGGACGTCGCGACGGCGGCGCCTTTTTCTTGATGCCCTGCGCACGAGCGCGAATGTCAGCGCCGCGGCGCGACGGGCAGGCA
Organism: Rhodothalassiaceae bacterium; assembly: GCA_046753425.1. Taxonomy (GTDB): domain Bacteria; phylum Pseudomonadota; class Alphaproteobacteria; order Sphingomonadales; family Rhodothalassiaceae; genus J134. The sequence goes on from JBHHTO010000205.1 coordinate 4,355, forward strand.
TGTCGCGCAGCGCCGCCTATGCCCTGCGGCAGGGCGATGCCGGCTTTCGCGCCCAGTGGGATGATGCGCTCGAGGAAGCGCTCGACGCCCTCGAGGAGGAGCTCCGCCGGCGGGCGCTCGAGGGCGTGGAAAAACCGGTCTTCTATGGTGGCAAGCCGTGCGGCACCATCCGCAGCTATTCCGACCAGCTTGGCATGTTTCTTCTCAAGTGCCGCCGTCCCGCAGTTTTCTCCTCGCATGGCGCGGCGGCTACCGACAGTTCCCTGACGGAGGAGGCGGCAGGCGCCCGGGCCGAGCTCGGCTCGCGTCTTGCGCGCCTCGCCGATTCCTGCCGCGCCGAAGGCGACGGTGAGCTCTGACAGTCCCGCCCTGCGCCTTGCGCGGCTGCCG
>JBHHTO010000206.1:0-4744 GCA_046753425.1 Rhodothalassiaceae bacterium
CTGTCTGCAAGGTGCTCGACTTCGGCAAGTACAAGTACGAGCTGCAGAAGAAGGCAAGCGCGGCGAAAAAGAAGCAGAAGACGCAGGACGTCAAGGAAATCAAGATGCGTCCGAACATCGACACCCACGACTATGCGACCAAGATGAAGGCGATGACGCGCTTCATCGAGGCCGGTGACAAGGTCAAGGTGACCCTGCGTTTCCGCGGCCGCGAGATGGCGCATCAGGAACTCGGCCTCGATCTGCTCAAACGCGTCGAGGGCGACATGGCCGAGATCGCCAAGGTGGAATCGCATCCGCGTCTCGAGGGGCGTCAGATGACCATGGTGCTGGTGCCGAAATAATCTGCGGGCGGCGGGCCGGGATTCCGACTTTTCCTCTCCCGCGCCGGCGCGGCATGGTGCGCAGGCATGCGCAATCCTGTATCCTGCGGCGGTGAAACGGTCGCTCTTCCTGCTCTGCGCTGTGTTCTTCCTGTCCGGCGGTCTGGCGGGAAGGACCATCCTCGATACCGCCGAGGCGCAATTCCGCGAAGGCAGGTGGCTGCCGGCGGCCGCCCTCGCACGCTGCGACGACAGTGCTGCCGGCTTCGCCCTTGCCGCGCGGTCGACCCTCGTCGCCGCCAGCCTGACCGCGGACAAGAGGCGCCGGGAGCGCCTGCTCGATCTGGCGATCCGCGATGTCGAGAAGGCGCTCGAACGGGACCCGGATCATCTCGAGGCACGGCTTCAGGCCGCCGCCGCCTATGGATTCCGTGCCCAGGTGCGACGGGCGGCGAACGATGTCCGGCGCTCCCGCGATCATGTCGAACGCGCGCTCGCACTGGCGCCCGATGACCCGCTTGTGCTGGCGGCGCGCGGCTACTGGCACGGCCGGACCGTCCTTGGCGCCGGATCCTTCTTCGCCCGCATCTTCTTTGGAGCACGGCGCAAGAAGGCGATTGCCGCATTCGAAGCCGCTCTTGCCCGCGCCCCTGAGAACCTGATCATTCGTGTCGGCTTTGGACGCATGCTGTTGCGCTTTGAAGACGCGCAAGACAGCGAACGCGGGCTTGCGGAGCTTGCGCGTGCCATGTCCCTTCCCGCGCGAACGGCGCTCGAGCGGGAAATGAAACGCCAGGCGGCGCTTCTTCTCGATAGGGCGCGCAAGGGCGCCGACCGCCATCAACTGGCACGTCTCGCCGACCGGCTGGCGCCGTTTGCCGACTGACGAGGCAAGGGGCGGGCAAGAAAGAGGCCGGTCCGGGATGGGGATGCCGGACCGGCCAGGGTGGTGCACGCTTCGCAAAGACCCTGAGTGAGCGCGGGAACCCGCCATGGGGGTCGAGATATCGGCTGGCACCCGCATTGCCCAGCTCACATGGTCGCCCCCTCTCCATCAAGTTCCGTGCCAGTTGCGAAATGGCGGAAATCAGCGGTTTCAGGACAGCCGATCGCCTCTCCCATTGCAACAGGATCGCGAATTGCATTGCAATTTGCGAAAATCCGCGAGAGACGATCCATGTGGCGCTTACCGGATCTTAAGCTTCGTCATAAGATGTTGCCGCCATGCGCAGTCAACTCGTCGCCCTACTGGCTTTCGTTCTTGCCTTTCCGGCCCTCGCGGCGGAACAGGAGGGGGCAGCCAAAGAGCCGGCGCCGGTCTATGTCAGCATCGCGCCGCTGTCGGTGCCCATCGTCCGCGGTGTACAGCTTCAGGGGCGCTTCGACATGCGGCTCGTTCTCGAGGTCGAGAACAAGGAGCGGGAGGCCGAGGTGGAGCGGCTGATGCCCCGGCTTGAGGCCGCCTATCTCGCAAATCTCACCGATCTTGCACAATATTACGTGACGCCGGGCAAGGCGGTCGACGTCGCCCTCGTCGCACGCATTCTGCAGACGACGACCGACCGGATTCTGGGCGCAGGCCGGGCGCGGGTGCTTGTCCAGGAGGCGGCAATCCGGCGCTGACCGGCGCACCGCCATCCGTCCGCACCGGCCGCGGCCCGCCCACGGGCTCGTTTTCTGCCGGCGATTGCCTCAGCCATGAAGCTTGTGGGCAATCCGCGCCACATGGGCGCCCTGGGCGCGGGCGATGGCGCGTTCGGTGTCGCTCGGCAGGCGGCTGCCGTCGGCGCCGGCGAGGGTCCCGGCGCCATAGGGTGATCCGCCGCGCACCTCGTCGATCCGGGTCAGCTCCTCGATGCTGTAGGGCGCGCCCACGAGCACCATCCCGTGATGGGCGAGGGTGAGCCAGGTGGAGAGGATGGTGGTCTCGTTGCCGCCGCCGGTGCCGGTGGAGGTGAACACGCTGCCCACCTTGCCGATGAGCGCCCCCTTCATCCACAGCCCGCCGGTCTGGTCGAGGAAATTGCGCATCTGTGCGGCCATGTTGCCGAAGCGCGTCGGCGTGCCGATGATGATCGCGTCATAGTCGCCGAGCTCGTCCGGGCGCGCCAGCGGCGCCGCCTGGTCGCGCTTGGCACCGGCCTTTGCGGCGACCTCGGGCGGCAGAAGCTCCGGCACACGTTTCACCGTGACCGTGACGCCGTCGACGCTGCGGGCGCCCTCGGCGACCGCCTCGGCCATGCGCTCGATATGGCCGTACATGCTGTAATAAAGAATCAGGACCTTGGTCATGAGCGTTTCTCCGTTCGTCCCGCAAGACCGGCGACCCCATGTCGCCGCGCATCCTTCTCGATATTGGCGCGGGGCGGCTGGCCGGGAAGCCCGTCACCGGGCATTTCTCTGTTCGGAAAGCGGAAACAGTCAGCCGCCCAGCACGTCACGGATGGCGCTGGTGAGAATCGTGAGCTCGTCGCGTGCGATGGTGAGCGAGGGGGTCAGATAGACGACGCGACCGAGCGGTCGGATCCACACGCCGCGTGCGACGAAGGCGGCGCGCAGGGCCTCGGGATCGGGAATTCGCTCCAGTTCCACGACACCGATCGCCCCCATGACGCGTACGTCGCGCACGCCGCGCAGACGGCGGCAAGGGGCGAGCTCGGCGCGCATCTGGGCGGCGATGGCGGCGACCTGCGCGAGCCGGTCCTCGCACGCGAAGAGATCGAGCGAGGCATTGGCTGCGGCGCAGCCGAGCGCGTGCGCCATATAGGTCGGCCCGTGCATCAGCGCCTTTTCCGGATCGTCGTCGAGGAAGGCGTCGAACACATGCGCGCGCGCAAGGCAGGCCGAAAGCGGTGCGACGCCGCCGGTGAGCGCCTTCGACAGGGTCATGATATCGGGCACCACACCCGCCTGTTCACAGGCAAAGAGGGTGCCGGTGCGCCCGAAGCCGGTAAAGATCTCGTCGGCGATGAGCAATGTTTCGTGTGCGCGTGCCAGCCGCGCAACGGTGCCGAGCACCTCCGGCTCGTGGAAGCGCATGCCGCCCGCGCCCTGGACCAGGGGCTCGATGATGATCGCCGCGATGTCCTCGCGGTGGCGGGCGAGAAGGGCATCGAGGGCCTCCCTCTCCCTCTCGCTGTGCGGCAGCTCGGCGAGAAGATGGCGCGCGAGCAGATGCGAGAAGCGCGCATGCATGCCCTCCTCGGGATCGCAGACCGCCATCGCGCCCGTGGTGTCGCCGTGATAGCCGTGGCGGAAGAAGACGAAGCGCGAACGCCGTTCGCCGCGGTTGAGCCAGTACTGGACCGCCATCTTGAGCGCCACTTCGACCGCCACCGAACCGGATTCGGCGAAGAAGACGCGATCGAGATCGCCGGGCGTGATGGCGGCGAGACGTTGCGCCAGCCGCAGCGCCGGCTCATGGACAAGGCCACCGAACATGACATGCGGCAGGCGCTCGAGCTGGTCGGCCACGGCCTTGAGGAGATGCGGGTGATTGTAGCCGTGCGCCGCCGTCCACCAGCTCGCGATGCCGTCGACGAGCACGCGGCCATCGGCGAGATGAATGCGGCAGCCCTCGGTGCGCACCACCGGCAGCGGCGGCCGCGCTGTCTTCATCTGGGTATAGGGCAGCCAGACATGTTCAAGGCCGCCCCGGTACCAGCCGGGGCCCCTGTCATCGCTTGCGGCCATGCTTCCCGTCTCCTGTCGCGGCCCTTGCAGCGGGGCGCGCGTGGCATAACATGAGATGCGGAAGGTCCCAAGGGGCGCCTGTCGCACGGAGCCAGGAAAATGGACGGCCGCGCGCATATCAGGGTCGCCGCCAATCGCTCGGGGCGCGACTTTTTCCTCGGCGACCTGCACGGCATGTACGACGCCTTTATGGCGGCGCTCGCCGCGCGCGACTTCGATCCCGCCCGGGACCGCGTGATCTCCGTCGGCGATCTCGTCGACCGCGGACCCGATTCCGTGCGCTGCCTCGCGCTTCTCGAGGAGCCGTGGTTTCACGCCGTCCGCGGCAATCACGAGCAGATGATGATCGATGTCCTGCTCGGCGGAAACGACGCCAGTCTGTGGCGTCTCAATGGCGGAGGCTGGTTCAGAGAAACGGAGCCGACCGCCCTTGTTGACCTGCTCCCGCGTCTCCTGCCTCGCCTTCCCCTGGCGCTCACCGTCGATCTCCCCGATGGCGGCCGGATCGGCATCTGCCATGCCGAATATCCGCGCCCGGACTGGGATGCGGTGGAGAGCGCGATCGGCAATTCCGCCGACCGCCACCGTATGCTGTGGGGCCGCGAAATCCTTGCCCACGCGCTTGAGCGAAAGGTTGCACATGTCACGCTGAGCGTGCACGGCCACACGCCGCTGCCGGCGCCGCGCCGTCTCGGCAACGCCGTCTTCATCGATACCGGGCTCGTCTC
>JBHHTO010000207.1:0-4744 GCA_046753425.1 Rhodothalassiaceae bacterium
GATCAATTCTGCCGTGTCGCAGCGAACAACGTCAAAGCATCGATAGTAGATATCCGTCCAGTCCGAGACCGCTGCGGCCTGTGTGCGCGGTGCTTCGACCGCGCCGCCTGCCTGAAATGCCATGAGACCACCAACTCGGTTTCAACAAGAGACGCTCCATTCCGACTCCACCCTTCTTTGATCGCCATCCTAGCGACGGGTCCCTTAAGTTTTCCTAAAGGGGCGTATCGGAGCGGCGTCCCACTCGGCCTTCAATATGGCGAAAATAAGGGGCTTTAATAAATTGTACGGATTTCTTGGTCAGGATTTGCGCACTCGAATTTTTATCACTTCGAGGACGCCGGTTAGGGCGGGTGAACGCTGTCCGAAGGTTGGATCAGGACCACTGGTAGCTGCATCGCCCGATGGCGGAAGAAGGCCATGGTGCAAGGGGTTCCCGCTGGGCGGGTCAGCTTGTTTCATGCTATGAGCCTGTGTAGGGTCGGCGCCCGGCCATATGGTCGGGCAAACGGGGGCGTGGGGACGAGATGATTGCAAGGATTTTTGCCACTCTCTTCGGTTTTCTGTTTTTGGCGGGCTGTGCTGCGGGGACGCCGCCGCCACCCGACTCGGCGGCCGGTGGCGCCGATGCGCCGCTGTACCGGATCGGGGCCGGCGATGCGCTCGAGATCTTCGTCTGGCGCAATCCGGACCTGACGACGACGGTGACCGTGCGGCCCGACGGCCGGATCACGGTGCCGCTGATCAATGACCTTGAGGCCAGCGGCAAGACGCCGACCGAGCTCGCCCGGGACATCGAGAAGGCGCTCTCGGTCTATGTGCAGGATCCGCTGGTGACCGTCGTCGTTTCGGGCTTCGTCGGTACCTTCGATCAGCAGGTCCGGGTCGTCGGCGCTGCCGCCAATCCGGCCGCGATTCCCTATCGTGCCAATATGACACTGCTTGACGTGATGATCTCCGTCGGCGGGCTCGCCGAATCGGCGGCCGGCAACCGCGCCAAGCTGATCCGGGTGGTCGACGGCCGGCAGCAGGAATTCAGCATCCGCCTCGACGACCTCGTGAAGAACGGCGACATTGCGGCGAATGTGAAGGTTTATCCCGGAGACATCATCATCATACCGCAGGCCTTCTTCTGATGAGGCTGCAGCCGGGAGACGGGCGCGGCGCGGACTGAGCGCGCGATGGAGCAGGGGTCAATGAAGGATATTCTCGATCAGGTCATCTATTATCTCGGCGCCCTGTGGCGGCGGCGCTGGCTCGTCTTCGGGACCGTGTGGACGGTGGCCGCGATCGGCTGGGCCGCGGTCGTCAGCCTGCCCAACCAGTATGAGTCGTCAGCGCGCATCTATGTCGATACGGCAACGGTGCTCGGCCCCCTGCTCAAGGGGGTCGCGGTGGAAAGTGACCTCGACCGGCAGGTCCAGGTGATGCGCCGGACGCTGCTCAGTCGTCCCAATCTCGACCAGCTCGTGCGGATGACCGATCTCGATGTCACGGCCCCGGGACCGGCCGCCTATGAGGCACTCATCAATCGACTCGAGGAGCGGATCGATCTCACCGCGGACAAGCAGAACCTGTTCACGATCGCCTTCACCGACAAGGACCCGCGCCTTGCCCGCGATGTCGTGCAGGCGCTGACCACGATCTTTGTCGAGAACAATCTCGGCGAGAACCGCAGCGACATCGACAATGCGCAGCAGTTCCTGCGTCGCCAGATCGCGGAATATGAGAAATCCCTCGATGCCGCGGAAAGCGCTCTCGCCAGGTTCAAGCAGGACAATATGGAATTCCTGCCCGGCCAAAGCGGCCTCGCGGAGAAGCTGGCTGAGGCGAAGAGCCAGAAGTCGGCGCTCGAGGCGCAGTTCGAGGACGCCCGCAAGCGTGTCGCCCTGCTCGAGGACGAGCTGGCGAAGACGCCACGCATGCTGGGGGATGTGGCGATCGCGGGCGGGCCACCGACCAATATCGAGGCCCAGATCGTGGCGATCCAGGCGCAGCTCGCCGAGCTTCGGGCGCGTTACACGGATGAGCACCCCGACGTCGTCGTCCTCAAGCGGCGACTCGAGAATCTGCTGCGCCAGCAAAAGGCACGACTGTCCGCGGCCGCCGGCGGACCGGAGACGGGCGGCAGCAGCGGATCGGTGATCAATCCGGTCTATTCCGATCTCAGGATCGCCCTTGTCGAGGAAAAGGGCAAGGTGACGACGCTTGAGGACCAGGTGCGTCGGGCGGCACAGCAGGTGGCGGACCTCGAGCGGCGGATCCGCCTGGTTCCCGAGGTCGAGGCCAAGATGAAGAAGCTGACCCGCGACTATGAGGTCATTCGCCAGAATTACGAGACCCTCCGCTCGCGGCTTGAAGCGGCGCGCATATCGGCGGATCGGGACGAGGGCGGCAATCGCGTCAATTTCCGCATCATCGAGGCGGCGTCACTGCCGGCTTTGCCCTCCGGGCCGCCACGGGCGCTGTTCCTGATCGCCGTGCTTGTTGCCAGTCTCATTGCCGGCGGCGGGGTGTCCTGGCTGCTCGCCGTGACGCAGGTCACCTATGGCAGCGTCGACCACCTCAAGCGTGATTTCCCGCAAAAGGTGATCGGTGCGATCGGCATGGTCATGGACGACGAGAGACGGCGGCGTCATCGCCGCGAGATCGCCCTTCTCGTCGCTGGCAGCGCCCTCTGCCTTCTGGTGCTGTTTACGCTTCTTTTCCTTGAAAGCCGCTATGGTCTTGTATCGGTGAGCCTGATCGGATGGGGTCTCTGTCTCATTCCGCTGGCGCTCGGACTGGGGGGGCTCGTCTTCTGGCGCTCGCGGCACGGACAACATGCGGCCGTGGCACCGCCATTACAGCTCGCTACCGCACCCGAACGGCGGGCAGCCTGATGTGCCCGCCCTGCGGCGAGGCGCCATTCGCGACGAGGAGCGGTCATGAGTCAGGATGACATTCAAGAGCCGGAACAGGCGGACGATCGGTCCCTGATCGAGCGTGCGGCGGCGCGCCTTGAGGCGGCGCGACAGCGGGCGCCGCGGGCCGCGGCGGCATCGGCATCGCCGACCGACGGAGGGGCGCCCCGGACCCGGATCGATCTCGAGGCGCTCGCGGCGCAGGGATATCTCACCCCGCATCGCATGCGCTCGAAGCTTGCCGAGGAGATGCGTCTCATCAAGCGCGCGGTGGTCCAGACCTTCTGGTTCCAGAAAGTGGATCACGCCAACCTGATCATGGTGACCAGCGCCCTGCCGGGAGAGGGCAAGAGCTTCGTCACCCTCAATCTGGCGATCAGTCTCGCCTGTGAGGTCGATTTCCACGTCCTTCTCGTCGACGCCGATTTCGAGCGCCCTGTCGTTTTCGACCGGCTGGGAATCGGTCCGCGGCCGGGATTGATGGACGTGCTCAAGGACCCGGGCCGCGACATCGGCTCGGTCATCCAGCGAACCAATATCGAGCGCCTGTCGGTAATCGGTCCGGGCAGCCGGGACGACATGTCCTCGGAGCTGCTTGCAAGCCAGCGCATGCAGCAGCTCGCGCGCGAACTGGCGGATCGCTATCCCGACCGCCTCATCATCTTCGATACGCCGCCGCTCCTCTCCGCGTCCGAGGCAAGCGTACTCGCCGAACATGTGGGACAGGTCGTCTTTGTCGTCGAGGCGGACAGGACCGCGCGCGACCATGTCGAGGAGGCCATCGAACGGCTGCCCCCGAATGTCGAGGTCGGCATCGTTCTCAACAAGGGGGTCTTCCCGAAGAACGCAAGCTACTATTCCTATTACGCCTACAAGGGCGGCGATGCCGGTGGCTGAGGCCGGGCAGGGCCTGCCCGGGTGGACGGAGCGGGCGCCCGCGGAGCGGATGACCAGAAGAGCCGGTCGGCTGTTGCGGGCGGTCGGGTACGCGTCCGGAGGTGAACAGGATGTATCTTGAACATTTCGGCCTCGCGCGACACCCGTTCCAGATCACGCCGGATGTCAAGTTCTTCTACGACAGCCGGGTGCACAAGCGGGCGCTGGCGACGATCACCTACGGGCTCAGCAAGAAGGAAGGCTTCGTCGTCGTCACCGGCGAGGTGGGTGCCGGCAAGACGACGCTGATCGAGTATCTGCTCGCCTCCGGCAATCTCAAGTCTGTCGTCACCGCCCGCATCAGCACGACGCAGCTCGAGGCGGAAAACCTGCTCGAGCTGCTCGTCGGCGAGCTCGGCCTGCGCAAGAGCGGCGCCAGCAAGGCGGCCTTCCTGCGTGACCTCAACAGCTTTTTCCTGCGCACCACCCAGAGCGGCCGCAGCGTTCTCCTCATCGTCGACGAGGTGCAGAACCTGTCGCCTGGCGCGCTCGAGGAGCTGCGCATGCTGTCGAATTTCCAGAATCGCGAGCAGCCGATGGTGCAGATGCTGCTTGTCGGACAGCCCGAGTTCCGCGGCCGGCTTGCGAGCCGCGAGTGCGAGCAGATCCGTCAGCGGGTCATCGCCTCCTACCATCTCTCGCCGCTCGCCCCGGCCGAGGTCCCGGTCTATATCGAGCACCGCCTGCACCAGGCCGGATGGCCCGGCGATTCACCCTTTGCGGCCGGCGTCTATGAGCGGATCCATGCCGAGACCGGCGGTGTGCCGCGGCAGATCAACCGTCTGTGCGACCGGCTGCTGCTCTATGCCTTTCTCGAGGACCAGCGCCGGATCGACATGGCGGCGGTGGAGAACGTCGTCGCCGAAATGCGGGCCGAGAATCTGGCCGCCGCATCGCCCGCTGCC
>JBHHTO010000208.1:0-4692 GCA_046753425.1 Rhodothalassiaceae bacterium
ACAGATGAAGTGTGGCTTCCGGTCCACCGGTCAGCGCGATCGAGGTGCCATAGGCCTTGGGGATGAAAAAGGCACCATAGGCCGCGACCGCCGAGGTGAAACCGATGATCGCCGCCGCCTCCTTTTCCGCCTGGCGGATGCGCTCCGCTTCATCGAGCGCCGGCATCAGACGGGCCACCTCCTTGCGCATGATGATCGGAATCATCTGGAAGGTGGAGGCGTTGCCGACGCCGGTGGCGAAGAAGAGCACCATGAACATGGCGAAGAAGCCCCAGAAAGCACCCGGCTGCTCCCTGATACCGAGAAAATAGAGAACCCCGGCGACCGCTCCGATCATCACGAGAAAGGTCCAGAAGGTGACCCGCCCGCCGCCGAAACGGTCCGAGATCCAGCCCGTCGCGGCGCGGCTCAATGCGCCCACAAGCGGTCCCAGAAAGACGAACTGCAGCGAATCGATTTCCGGAAACTGGGTTTTCGCGAGCAGCGGAAAGCCGGCGGAATAGCCGATGAAGGAACCGAAGGTTCCGGTATAGAGCCAGCTCATGATCCAGGTGTGCTTGCGCCTGAAGATGATCGACTGCTCCCTGAACGAGGCCCGGGAACTGGCGATGTCGTTCATCCCGAACCAGGCGGCCACGGTGGCAGCGAGCAGGAAGGGAACCCAGATGAAGCCGGCGTTCTGGAGCCAGATTCGGCCGCCATCCGAGAGCGTCTGCGGCTCTCCACCGAGGGCACCGAAGACGCTGGTCGTGATGACGATCGGTACCAGGAACTGCACGACGCTGACCCCGGCGTTGCCGAGCCCGGCATTGAGCGCCAGTGCATGCCCCTTCTTCCTGGCCGGAAAGAAGAAGGAGATATTCGCCATCGAGGAGGCGAAATTGCCGCCGCCGAAGCCGCACAGCAGCGCAAGCAGCAGGAACACGCCATAGGGCGTCTCGGGATTCTGCACCGCGAGGCCGATGCCGATCGCCGGCAGCAACAGCGAGGCGGTGGTGATCACTGTCCACTTGCGGCCGCCGAAGATCGGCACCATGAAGGAGTAGAAGATCCTGAGGGTCGCGCCCGAGAGCCCGGGCAGGGCGGCCAGCCAGAAGAGCTGATTGGTGGAATAGGTGAAGCCGATCGCCGGCAGCTTCGCCGCCACTATTGACCATACCAGCCAGACGGAAAAGGAGAGGAGGAGACAGGTCACCGAGATCCAGAGATTTCGTCGTGCAATCGGGCGCCCCGTGGTTGCCCAGAATTCGGGGTCGTCGGGCCGCCAGTCGACAAGCACGTGACTCCCGGCATGTCCGGACTTTCCATTCCCCCTCATCGCCAGTCTCCTTTTCCGGTCCTCGATATTGCTGCGGTTGACCGGACGGGGGCACCCCCCGCCGGTAGTGTGCTTACTCGGCAGGGGCCGCACGGGCGCCCTGCGCCCGCTGCAGCATCGCCGCCTCTTCGGCGCCGTGAAGCTGTGCCAGTTCAGGCAGTTCGGGCAGCTCGGTGAGTTCGGGGGCAAGCGCCTTGCGCTCCATGCGACGGATGGCGAAGTGCATCCAGACAAGGGCCACCGCGACCAGGACAAAGAGCAGCATGAAGCAGCTCGTCCAGACCCCGGCGAGGTCGTTCATGATGCCGAAGGCGATCGGCAGGAAGAAGCCGCCGAGCCCGCCGATCATGCCGACAAGTCCACCCACCGAGCCCACGTGATCGGGATAGTAGACGGGGATGTGCTTGTAGACCGCGGCCTTGCCCAGCGACATGAAGAAACCGAGCGCGACGCTCAGCATGGCAACGAACCACAGCGGCCAGGCAATGGTGAACGCGATCGGCCCGTTGATCCCGTGCACCACGTAATCCGTCGCCGGATAGCTGAGCACGAAGGTGATCGCGACCGAGGCGATGAAGGTCCAGTACATCACCGCGCGCGCCCCGAACCGGTCCGACAGCCAGCCGCCCAGCGCGCGGAAGATGCTGGCGGGCAGGGCATAGGCCGCGGCGAGCATGCCGGCGGTCTCGAGGTCGAGCCCGTAGGCGCCGACATAAAAGCGCGGCAGCCACAGGGCGAGCGCGACGAAGCCGCCGAAGACGAAGAAGTAATAGAGCGAGAAGCGCCAGACCTGGAGCCGCTTCAAGGGGGTGAGCTGCATCCAGGCGGACGCCGGCCGCGCCCCTTTGCGCTTGCGGTCGGCGGTGACCGGGTCGTCGGCGGTGACGAACCAGAAGACGAGCGCCGTGAGGAGCAGGATCACCGCATAGATCTGTGCCGTTTCCTGCCAGCCGAAGGCGACGACGAGGAAGGGCGCACCGAAATTGGTCACCGCGGCGCCGACATTGCCCATGCCGAAGATGCCGAGCGCAGTGCCCTGACGCTCGCGCTCATACCAGCGCGAGACATAGGCGATGCCGACGGCGAAGGAGCCGCCGGCGAAGCCGACCCCGAGCGCGGCGACGAGAAACATCGTGTAGGTCTCGACGGTCGCCAGCAGCCACACCGCCACCGACGTCGCCGCCATCAGCAGCGTATAGACGAGACGGCCGCCAAATTGATCGGTCCAGATGCCGAGAAAGATGCGGCTCAGGGATCCGGTCAGAACCGGGGTGGCGACGAGGATGCCGAACTCGGTGTCGTTGAGCCCGAGCTCCTGCTTGATTCTCAGTCCGATGATCGAGAAGATCGTCCACACGGCAAAGCAGACCGTGAAGGCGAAGGTGCTCATGCCGAGGATGCGGACCTGCTTCGTCGGTGTCACACCGTCCAGATTGTGCATGGTTTTCCCCCTTCTCTTACTCGACTGACCATGGCTTCTGCGATTGGTGGATGCGAACCTCGTTCAAGATGATGACTTTCGTGCACACACACTTTGATCCGGATCAAATGTCTGCTCTTTCCGCCCCTCAGAAGGCGAAGGCCGCCATCAGCCAGAACTTGCTGCTGTCGGTGCCGAGGTTTTTCGCCGCGTAGCGGGCGAACTTGGCAGTGAGCACGACACCCCAGGGCAGCTTGCCCGAGACCAGCGCGTCATATTCCCGGCCATAGGTGGCGCCGCCACGATCGGCCGAGAAGTGATGGAACACGAAGCCCAGATTCAGCCGTTTCGCCCAGGCGGGCCCCTGCGGCTTCCAGCCGAGATCGATGCTCCGGTCCTCGAGTCCGGCGGGCGGTGTGGTGAGGAACTTGTCGGCCCAGCCATTGAAGGCATGAAGGGTCGCAAGCGGGGTCTGGAAGGCGACGCCGTCCTTGCCCTCGAGACGCTCGAAACCGAACTTGAGATGCGCACCATGCGCCTTCAGACCGGCTTCGAGACGCCAATAGTCCAGCGCAAATTCTCTCGGGTTGCGTGCATGATCGCTCTGGCGGGCATATTCGAGCCGGTAGAGACCTGACAGGTCACCAGTGAGCGCGTGCGCGCCCTTGAGTCGTACGCCATAGGTCTGCGACGAGCTGGCTGCAGCTCCGGGAATGTCGAGGAGATAGGCATAGGCGCCGAATTCGACCCCGGGTGCCAGGACGGCGCTTCCATTCAGGAGCACGATGTCGTTGTCCTTCCACACCCCCACCGGCGAATCGGGGCCGAAGATGCGATTGACGCGCCAGACATAGCGGGCCTCGAGGCGCACGGCCCTGGTCGGCGTGAGAACGAGGCCCGCGCTGTCCATGGTCTGGTCGTTCTGGCGCCAGCCAACCGAGCCGATGAAACGCTGATCGTCGAAATTGATCGCCTGGCGCCCGGCATCGACAGCGATCCAGTCGCGTGGCTGCCAGCGCCCGAAGACGCGATTGAGCACGACATTCTCGGGGTCGGCGACGACCGGAAAGGCGGTGCGGCCGTTCACCGTGTCGTTGAAGCGCTCGGGCCCGAGATGCGCCACGCCTTCGCCTTCAATGGTAAAGGAGAGGCCACGCCACGCACGGGTCCTGACGCCGAGGCGAAGGCGCAGGGTCGATGCATTGGCGTCGCGCAGGAGACCGTCGTCGTCGACGAATTCGTAGCGATAGCGCAAGGAGGCGATGAGCGCAGGATCGAGGACGGCATCGGCGAGAGAGGTCGCGGGGGCTTCCGCAGCACCGGCAGCCAGGGCGGGAAGGCTGCCCAGGGCGCAGGCAAACAGAAGACCGCTGAAGCGCCGCAGCCGGGACGTCATCGATGAGATTGGACGTTTCAGGCGTCCTTCCTGCATGGTCGGCTCCTCCTCCTTGCGCGCCCTCTCGGACGGGCGTCGAATCGGTCGCCGAAAGGTGGCCAATGGCGGGTTGCCGCGCCTTGATCTCGATCAAATCACGGGCCTGGCGCCGGCCGGCGCCCTCTCCGCGGCGATCATATGGCCGGAAAGCGACCTCATTGGCCTACAGGAGCCATCGGCCTCGCGCAGGCGCCCCCGTACGCATGCCGGGGATGTGCGTTCCGCCTCCGCCGCCAGATCGGTGGCCCGAGGGGTGTCGCCGAGCCGGTCTTCGGCGAAGCCTCCGGGTGTCGTCCCGGAGGTCCTGGTGAATCGGGTGAGTGGGATCGCGCCGCCGCCGGGCCCAGGATGGCGCCATTCTCGCGACGGCGGATGGAAAGGCCATCGCCCTCCACCGGACAGACAAGACCTCCGGCGCGATAACCGGAGGTTTTTCAGACCAGCGGCAGGCGATAGCCGTCAGGAAACTGTTTCTGGTAGCGGAGGAGGGACTCGAACCCCCGACACGCGGATTATGAT
>JBHHTO010000209.1:0-4661 GCA_046753425.1 Rhodothalassiaceae bacterium
AGGCGCCGATCCATCTGTCGAATCTCGCGCTCGAGGATCCCAAGGACGGGCGCCCGACGCGGGTCGGATTCCGCATTCTCGACGACGGCCGCAAGGTCCGTGTGGCCAAGCGGTCGGGGGAGGTGATCGATGGCTGAGGCGAAGACCTATGTGCCGCGCCTCAAAGAGCGCTATGAGGCGGTCCGCGGCGACCTGACGAAGAAGTTCGGCTACCGCAATCCGTTCGAGGTGCCGCGGCTCGACAAGATCGTCATCAATGTCGGCGTCGGCGACGCGGTCGGTGATGCCAAGCGCATCAACAAGGTGGTCGAGGAGATTGCCGCGATCGCCGGACAGAAGCCGGTGGTCACCCGGGCCAAGAAGTCGATCGCCGCCTTCAAGCTGCGCGAGGGCATGCCGATCGGCGTCAAGGTGACGCTGCGTGGCAGGCGGATGTACGAGTTTCTCGACCGTCTGATTACCATCGCGCTGCCGCGGGTGCGCGACTTTCGCGGCGTCAACCCGAAGAGCTTCGACGGGCGTGGCAATTACGCGCTCGGGCTCAAGGAACAGATCGTTTTCCCCGAGATCGACTATGACAAGGTCGAGCATGTGCGGGGCATGGACATCATCATCTGTACGACGGCACGTACCGACGACGAGGCGCGCGAATTGCTGCGCGGTTTCGACATGCCGTTTACCGACAAACAGGGTGAGTGAGAGCACAGGATGGCTAAGAAGAGCGCCATTGAGAAGAACCGGCGTCGCGCGCGCCTGGTGAAGAAATATGCCACGCGACGGGCGCGGCTGAAGGCGATTTCCGAAGATCGCTCGCTGCCCGAGGAGGAGCGCTTTCTCGCGCGCCTGAAGCTTGCGGAACTGCCGCGGAACGCGGCCCCGTCGCGCCTGCGCAATCGCTGCGAGGTGACCGGACGGCCGCGCGGCTATTACCGCAAATTCAAGATGTCGCGCATCGCACTCCGGGAGCTTGCCTCGGAAGGGCAGCTTCCCGGCGTCGTCAAGTCGAGTTGGTAAGGAGGGCCCGGCACATGATGTGCGATCCCCTGGGCGATATGCTCACCCGCATCCGCAACGGCCTGCAGGCGCGCAAGGACGAGATCGTGGCCCCGGCTTCGAAGCAGCGGCAGCGTGTGCTCGACGTGCTGGCGCGCGAGGGCTACATCCTCGGTTACGAGCGAGTCGATCTCGGTGACAACAAGGCGGAACTCCGGATCCGGCTCAAATACCACGAGGGTGACCCGGTGATCCGCTCGATCCGGCGCGTTTCCTCCCCCGGCCGACGTGTCTATTCCGGCGTCGCCGATCTGCCGCGGGTGGCCAACGGGCTCGGCATCTCGATCGTCTCGACGCCCAAGGGCGTGCTGTCGGACGCCGAGGCGCGCGAGCAGAATGTCGGCGGCGAAGTCATCTGCACGGTGTTCTGAGCGCTGTCAGGGAAGGGTTGAGAAAGATGTCGCGTATCGGAAAGAAGCCGATCGAGATCCCGGCCGGCGTGACGGTCAATGTCGACGGCGCGCGGGTGACGGCGAAAGGCCCCAAGGGTGAGCTTGCGCTTGCGCTCATGGACGAGGTCGAGGTGAAGCGCGAGGGCAATGTTCTCGTCGTCACACCGCGGGACGACAGCAAGCGTGCGCGTGCCATGTGGGGCATGCAACGGACGCTCGTCGCCAACATCATCGCGGGCGTCAGCAAGGGCTTCGAGAAGCGGCTGGAGATCACCGGCGTCGGCTTCCGGGCGCAGGCGCGCGGGCGGACGCTCAATCTCCAGCTCGGCTACAGCCATGACATCGAATATGCGGTGCCCGAAGGGGTGACGGTCGAGACGCCGGAACAGACGAAGATCGTGGTCTCGGGGATCGACAAGCAGAAGGTGGGCCAGGTGGCAGCCGAGATTCGCGCCTATCGCAAGCCGGAGCCCTACAAGGGCAAGGGCGTGAAATATGCGGGCGAGTACATCTTCCGCAAGGAAGGCAAGAAGAAGTAACGGGCAGGACGAGATGAGCAAGAACAGCGAACTCTTCGAGCGGCGCCGGCGGCGGACACGGGTGAAGCTGCGGCAGAAAGGCGGCGGACGGCCGCGCCTGTCCATCCACCGCTCGTCCAGGCATATCTATGCCCAGATCATCGACGACGAGAAGGGGGCGACGCTGGCCGCCGCCTCGACCCTCGATGCGGCGCTGCGGGGCAAGACCGGGGCCACCGTCGAGGGCGCGGCGAAGGTCGGCAGCCTGATCGCCGAGCGGGCAAGGAAGGCCGGCATCGAGCGCGTCGTCTTCGACCGCGGCGGCTATATCTATCACGGTCGCGTCCGCGCGCTTGCCGAGGCGGCGCGCGAGGGCGGCCTCGATTTCTGAATGCGGCCAGGCAGAGAGCAGGATTTGAGAGGAAAAGAGGATGGCACGCCCCGATCGCTTTGATCGCCAAGACAGCGAGTTCATCGAGAAGCTGGTGCACATCAATCGTGTCGCCAAGGTGGTCAAGGGCGGGCGCCGCTTCGGCTTTGCCGCGCTTGTGGTGGTTGGCGACGGCAAGGGCCGCGTCGGCTTCGGGCAGGGCAAGGCGCGCGAGGTACCGGAAGCCATTCGCAAGGCGACCGAGGCAGCCAAGCGCTCGATGGTCCGCGTACCGCTGCGCGAGGGGCGGACGCTGCACCATGACAGCCACGGCCATCACGGCGCGGGCAAGGTGCTGATCCGCTCCGCCGTTCCCGGCACCGGCATCATCGCCGGTGGCCCGATGCGCGCCGTGTTCGAGAGCCTCGGGGTGCAGGACGTCGTGACCAAGTCGACAGGGACCTCGAATCCCTACAACATGGTGCGCGCCACCTTCGACGCCCTGGCGCGGCAGATGAGCCCGCGTCATGTCGCGGCGAAGCGGGGAAAGAAGGTGGGCGAGATCGTGGCCCGCCGGACGCTGGCGGAGCAGGGCCATGGCGGCGACGACAGCGCCGTGAACGCGGAGTAACGGGCGATGGCAAAAAGGAAGACCCTTCTCGTGACCCAGACCGGGAGCCCCATCCGGCGCCCCAGGGACCAGCGGGCGACGCTCGTCGGTCTTGGTCTCAACAAGATGCACAGGACGCGCGAGCTCGAGGACACGCCGGCCGTCCGCGGTATGATCGCCAAGGTCGCGCATCTCGTCCGCGTGGTCGAGAAACAGGGTTAGCAACGGGCCGGCCGATCGCGGTTGGCACAGTCAGGGTGATGTTGTCATGCGACTGAACGAGCTGAGGGACAACAAGGGCGCGCGCAAGGCGCGCATGCGGGTCGGGCGCGGTATCGGCTCGGGCAAGGGCAAGACCGCCGGTCGCGGCCACAAGGGCGCGAAGTCGCGTTCGGGCTATGTCGTGGGCGGCTTCGAGGGCGGCCAGATGCCGATCCACATGCGGCTGCCGAAGCGGGGCTTCACGCCGCGCAAGCGCCGCGATTTCGCGATCCTCAATCTTGGCCGCCTGCAGCAGGCGATCGACGCCGGCAAGCTGGACGCGAAGCAGCCGATCGATGGCGCCGTACTGCTGGCCGCCGGGCTGGTCTCGAAGGCCCGCGACGGGGTGCGGCTTCTCGCCAAGGGCGAGCTCAAGGCGAAGGTGACGCTGCGCGTCGCCGCTGCCTCGAAGGCGGCCGCGGCGGCGGTCGAGAAGGCGGGCGGCACGCTCGAGCTGACGGCGCCGGCGAAACCGGCTCCGGCGGCGTCACCGGAGGATGCGGCATGACGCCGCGCCGCCGCTATCATCTGTCCTGGAGGCCCTGATGGCATCCGCAGCCGAACAGCTTGCTGCCAATTTCAATCTCGGCGCCTTCGCCAAGGCCGAGGAGCTGAAAAAGCGCCTGTGGTTCACGCTCGGCGCACTGGTGGTCTATCGGCTGCTCACCTATATCCCGCTGCCCGGCATCGACCCCGTGGCGCTGGCGCAGTTCTTCCAGCGCAACACCGGCGGCGTCCTCGACATGTTCAACATGTTCTCGGGCGGGGCCCTGCAGCGCATGTCGATCGTGGCGCTCAACATCATGCCCTATATCACGGCCTCGATCATCATGCAGCTTCTCACCTCGATGTCGCCGACGCTGGCGGAGTGGAAGAAGGAGGGTGAGGTCGGGCGCAAGAAGATCAACCAGTATACGCGCTATGGTACGGTGCTGCTGACCGCGGTGCAGGGCTACGGCCTCGCGATCGCGCTCGAGTCACAGAATGTGGTGATCGATCCCGGCCTCTTTTTCCGCCTGACGACGATCATCACGCTCGTTGGCGGCACGATCTTTCTCATGTGGCTCGGCGAGCAGATCACGCAGCGCGGGGTCGGCAACGGCATCTCGCTCATCATCTATGCCGGCATCGTCGCCTCGCTGCCGGTGGCCATCGGGCAGGCGCTGTCGCTCGGCGAGCAGGGACTCATCTCGCCGGCGACGATCCTGCTCATTCTCCTGGGCGCGCTGGCGCTCATTTACGGCATCGTCTTCGTCGAGCGGGCACAGCGCCGGGTGACCGTGCAGTACCCGAAACGGCAGATGGGCAATCGCATGTTCCAGGGCGATACCTCGCATCTGCCGATGAAGCTCAATACCTCGGGCGTCATCCCGCCGATCTTCGCCAGCTCGCTTATCCTGATGCCGGTTACCGTCGCCGGTTTCTCGGCGCAGGGTGGCCCGGAATGGCTGACCGCG
>JBHHTO010000210.1:0-4647 GCA_046753425.1 Rhodothalassiaceae bacterium
CCATTCAAGGGGGACCGGATGCATTTTCACCATCTGCTTCATGCGGCGATGCCCTGGCGCTATGGTCTCATGTTCTATCTCGCGCTGGTGCTTGTGCCGGGTCTGCTGGCGGTAGCCGTGCCGGAGATCGCGCTGCTCCTCATGATCATCACGACCTTCGGCTATGGGCTTCTCTATATCGCCCTGACGCGCCGCCCGCGGCTTTTCGGCGAGACGTGACAGTAGGCCGACGGGCGCTTTACAGCCTCGATCCGCTGTGCTCTAAGGTGCGCCGCAGCGAAGGTATTGGGGCGTAGCCAAGCGGTAAGGCAACGGGTTTTGGTCCCGTGATCCCAGGTTCGAATCCTGGCGCCCCAGCCAGCCGGGGCTTGAGGCCAATGGCGAGCCGTGGCCTGCCGTCCGGCTATGCCGGCGCGGTGGTGATGATCACAATAACGGCGATGGCCCAGAAGAGTGCGACGGCCACGATCTTCAAGACCGTGCCGGGTGTCAGATTGGGATTCCGGATCACATTTTCCCCCTGTTCCTCGACCCTGTCGGTGACCCGCTCGCGATGGCGCATTGCACGAGGAATGCTGTCGCTGCCCGCGAGCAAATCATTCAGGCCCGCGTCATAGCGGGATCGGCAGGGCATCGCGCGTGACGGCGATCACGCCGATGCATCACGGCGCGCTGACCGACGGTGCGAGAAGGGTGTTGTTCCGGTTGACGGCAAGAGCGAGCCGGGCGGTCAGGCCGGCTCCGTCGCAGCGCGGATGGCGTCGCGACGTGTGGTGCACAGACGCGTGGGTGGCAACTGCGTCAAGGCGCCCATGCCCCTCAACATCCGCGCCGTCTTCTCTCCGAGCCCGGCGAGGAAGACGCGCTTGCCGGCGCCGGTGGCCCGCTCGACCACCTCGCGCACCGCGCGCGCGGCGGAGGTGTCGAGGAAGGGTACGGCGGTGAAATCGAGAATGAGATCGTCATAGTCGTCGCTGCTCGTCATCTTGCGCACCATGCCCTTTGCGGCGCCGAAGCTGAATGGTCCCGACAGGCGGTAGACGACGATGCGGCGCTCGCTTCTCTCGAGCAGCGCGGTTTCTTCTGCCTCGAGCGCCCCGTCCTCGTCGGCGACCATGCGGTGGATATTGTCGAGCTGGAAATCGGACATGCGCTGGACGAAAAGGATGGCGGCAAGGAACATGCCGACGCCGACCGCGGTGATGAGGTCGACAAACACCGTCAGCGCGAACACGATGAGCATGAACAGCACGCCCTCGCCGGGATTGCGCACGACCTGTCGCAGCCCCTCCCAGTCGATAATGTCGACACCGACCTTGATCAGGATGCCGGCAAGCACGGCATGCGGAATGTGCGCCGCCAGCGGACCGAGGCCGAGCGCCATGGCGAGCAGCAGTACGGCATGGATCATGCCGGACAGCCGTGTCGTGCCCCCGGCCCGGATATTGACGACGGTGCGCATCGTCGCGCCCGCACCCGGGATACCGCCGAGGAGACCGGCGATGAAATTGCCGATCCCCTGACCGCGCAGTTCGCGGTCGGGATGGTGCTCGGTCTTGGTCAGATTGTCAGCAACAAGCGAGGTGAGGAGCGTGTCGATGGCGCCGAGCGCCGCAAGGACGAGCGCGATCTGCGTCACGGCGCTGAGATGCGCAAGGTCGAGCAGCGGCATTTGCAATGCGGGCAGCCCGCCCGGAATGGCGCCGAGCACCGGCGCATGATCGAGCCAGAATACCGCGGCCAGTGTCCCGACGATGAGGGCAGCAAGGGGGGAGGGCAGGATGTGCCCAAGCCGCTTTGGCCAGAAGAAGACGATGGCGAGCGCCATTCCGGCCAGGGCCAGTGCGTCGCTGTCGGGCGCAGCCAGCGCCGCCGGAAGGTCCTTGAGCGCACCGAGGACGCCGCCGCTCGCGGCTGTATGGCCGAGGAGGGGTTCAAGCTGGAGAACGATAATGATAACACCGATGCCGCTCATGAAGCCCGAGATCACGGGGTAGGGCATGAGCGCCACGAAGCGCCCGACACGCAAGACGCCAAAAGCGATCTGGAAGAGCCCGGCGAGCATGACCGCCGTGAAGACGAGGCCGGGCTCGCTCCCGAAGCTTGCCACCGCACCCGCCATGATCACGGTCATCGGCCCGGTCGGCCCCGAGACCTGGCTCGGGGTGCCGCCGAAGAGGGTGGCAAAGAAGCCGACTGCGATGGCCCCCCACAATCCGGCTGCGGGGCCGAGGCCGGACGCGACGCCGAAGGCGAGGGCGAGCGGAAGGGCGACGATGGCTGCGGTGACCCCGCCGAAGAGGTCACCGCGAATCTGCTGAAGATTCATGATGCGTCTACCTTGGAGGACATGTGCCGACGGACGCCGGCAATGACACATCCCGGCGCGCTACACCCAAGATGGGCCTCGCGTCAAGAAAATTGTTGCAGCGCAATATCAACGCCTGGCAATGCCGGACGCGCGACGCGCCGCCGCAAGGGGGTGACGCGTCCCGTGATGCCGCTTTCGGCCTGGCCCTCAGGCGTGCTTGAAGAGGGCGCCGAAGAGCGCGTAGTTCACATTCGCGGCATCGATGATCGCCTCATAATCGTGCGGATCGGTGATCTGGTTCACAAGTTCCCGGAAGCCCGCGACATGATGCAGGTCCATGGTGCCGTGCGAGGAGAGGAAGCGGAAGCCCGCCCCATCGGTGATGCCGAGCCGCTCGGCCACCGCCTTGGCGACCCGCCCGGAATAATTGGCCGAGATTTCCTCGAGCACATGCACCATGCCGAGCACGCTCCACGGATTGAGGCGCTCCGCGGCATAATAATTGTAGCCGATCATCGCCTGGACCGGGATCGCCGGCTTGCCCCGCACGACCGCTTCGACGTCGCCGCCGAGCGCCCGGATATCGTCGAGCACCCAGGTCTCGTGCCCCTTCTCGTCGTCGATATTGTGATAAAGGGCGTAGCGCAGGGCGCGGCGGTCCTCGCCGCAATGCGCTGCCGCGGCGGCCATGGTCGGGCAGAAATGCCAGACAACATGATAGAGCTGTTCGAGAAACTCGAGATATTCCTCACGGCTCATGCCCTCGCTCAAAAGGCGCTCGACACCCGGCTGCAAGGTTGCTGCCGCACGCGTTTCCGCAACCCCGTCGATGATAAGATCATAGACCGAGCCACCGCTCTCGCCTTCGGCCTTGCCGCTCGAGCGCGGCACGGCGGTGCTCGACACGGGAATGACGGCGGCATCGCGTTCGCGGGACAGGATCCCGCTGTTGTGTTCGGCATCCCTGGGCATGGCGTTGTCCTCATTTGATCGGGGAGACGGTGCCGCGGCACCGTCTGCGGACTGTGGTGGCAGGGGCACAGGCCGGGCTGCGACATCCGCCTGCGGTGCCGCCGGCTCGCGTGGCGGGCGCGGCGAATGGACGCCAGCCGCCTGCGCGCGTGCCGCTGCCTTTTTTGAGGCGGTTTCGCTGTCCGGCGCCGTGCCGTCACGCTCCATACGGGCGATCTGTGCCTTTGCAAGGCGCTGCATCTTGCGCAATTCGAGCTTGCCGAGCGACATCGCGGTATCGACCCAGCGCCGGGCGATATCCTCCATCTCCGCAAATGACACCGGATTGGTGACGCGTCGGGCCGCAAACAGGCTGCGGTGCGAATGGAAGCGCTTGTCGGCCCGCTTGAGATAGTCGTGCAGGGCCTGCTCCCCCTCGCCGGGCTCGGCGAGCGTGTGGACGAGTCCCATCTCGTAGAGATCCTCGGCGCTATAGATGCGCCCGGAGAAGATCATCCGCTCGGCGATCCGCGCCCCGACACGCCGCGCGACGAGGCTGTAGGCGCCCATGCCAGGAAAAAGGCCGAACAGGATCTCGGGAAAGCCGAACTGGGCGCCGCGCTCGGCGATGATGAGATCGCTCGAGAGCGCGGATTCGAGCCCGCCCCCGAGCGCGTCACCGGCGGCAAGGGCGATGGTGATGACGGGGAGATCCAAATTGACATGATTGGTGTGGCAGATCTCGATGCAGGAGCGGGCATAGTCCCACATGCCGTCACGGTCGCCGGCCTCGAGCAGCTCGACGAAATGGATGAGATCGCCGCCGAGATTGAAGATGTTCCTCTTCGACGAGGCCCAGATGAGATAGCGCACCGGCGGCGTTTCGGGGGCCGCCGCCTCGAATCCCGCCTTCATCGCCTTCTGCACGCCGGCGATGTCGGCGATCAGCGAGGTGGTGAAATTGGGCCGCTCGCTGTGGCGTTGCACGCACCACAGGGCCGCAAAGGAACGGTCATATTCGAGATCGAGCTCCTGCATGGGCGGGAAGGGAATCCCGAGATCGTCCACATGCTGGACCGCAGCGGACTCCGACCGGACCAGTGCGTGCGCACCACCCGAAACCACGCGCAGACGTGTCGCCATAACTTTTCCTCATCAACAACTGCCGCCAAATAGGCGAAAAACTCGAAGCGATACTACCGATTAAACGCAATCCGGAGACGGATGCAAAGGGGGAATTCAAATTCCATTAACGATATCCCGGTATCGTGAGGTGTTTTGAAACAGGGACGCTCCGTATCGGAGCGCCACTCAGGTTCCCGGACGGGTACCGGCTGCCGGGGTCGCGATGGGGCCCTGCCGGCGGCGGGACGGCACCTTGTCTG
>JBHHTO010000211.1:0-4605 GCA_046753425.1 Rhodothalassiaceae bacterium
CCCGGCTGTGCGTATTACGGATTCGACGATCGAGGCGCGCCAGCGCGAGATCGAGATCGCGGCCCAGCAATACAAGCCCGACTGGACGGTCCGCGCCGGCTATGGCGTACGCGGACGCACGCCCACGGGTCGCCAGCGTGACGATTTCATCACCGTCGGCGTCACGCTCGATGTGCCGTTGTTCACTGCCAGGCGTCAGGACAAGGCGGTCACCGCCGCCAGGCGCAGCCGGCAATCGGCGCAGCTCTCCCGCGCGGCCACGCTGCTCGAACTCAACCGCCGTCTCGAGGAGAGTTATGCCGCCTGGAAGCGCCTCAATGATCGTATCCGCCTTTATCAAGATGCCGTGATCGAGCGTGCCGAGGGCACAACCGAGGCCTCGGCTATTTCCTACCAGAGTGGGGTCACCGATTTCCCCGAGCTCATCCGCGCCGAACTCGCCGAGCTCGACACCCAATTGCAACTCATTCGCCTGCGCGTGGATCGCGCCAAGACGCAGGCGGACCTCTTGTTCCTTGAAGGAGAGAACTGATGCGGGGCTGGCTTCTCAGATCCATTCTGCTCGTGCTGGTCGGGACAGCGGTCGGCTTTGGTGCCGCGCGGGTCCTCTTACCAGGCGACACGCCGTCGACCACCGCGGCGAACGGGAGCGCCCAAGGCGAGCGCAAGATCCTCTACTGGCGCGCGCCGATGGACCCGAACTTCCGCAGCGACAAGCCGGGCAAGTCACCGATGGGCATGGATCTCGTGCCGGTCTATGCCGACGAGGCGGAAACCCCGGCGACACCGGGGCTTCGCATCGATCCCGCGGTGCGCAACAATATCGGCGTGCGCACGGCCGCGGTCACCCGTGGCACGCTCGCCCGCCGGGTGGAGACGGTGGGCTATGTCGCCTTCGACGACGACAGGGTCTCGGCCATCCATGTGCGCTCTGCGGGCTGGATCGAGCGCCTCGATGCCGACACCGAGGGGGCGGTGGTCAGAAAGGGTGAGCCCCTCTTCCAGCTCTACTCGCGCCCCCTCGTCAGTGCCCAGGCGGAATATGTGCAGGCACTCGATACAGGCCGGAAACGGGTGATTGCGGCCGCGCGTGAGCGCCTCGTTGCCCTCGGCATGACCGCAAGCCAGATCGCCGATCTGAGAAAGACCCGGGTCGTCAGGCAGCGCCTCGATGTGATCGCGCCGCAGGACGGCATCGTCTCCGAACTCGATGTACGCCAGGGCGCCTATGTCCAGCCCGGCACGACGGCGATGAAGCTCGCCGACCTCTCCACAGTGTGGGTGCTGGTCGACGTCTATGAGGATCAGGTCGACTGGATCAGGCCGGGCGAGCGCGCCGTGATGACGCTCCCCTTTTTCCCCGGAAAGGAGTGGGTGGGCCGTGTCGATTACGTCTATCCGACGATCCGGGAGGCGAGCCGCACGGGCCGCGTCCGGCTGGTCTTCGACAATCCCGGTCTCACGCTCCGTCCCAACATGTATGCCAATGTCACGATCGAGGTCGATCCGCGCGAGGGCGCGCTCATCATCCCCGCCGAGGCGCTCATCCGCACCGGTGCCTCCGAACGCGTGATCCTCGCCATGGACGACGGACGATTTCGGCCGGCGGAGGTGCGCGCGGGCATTGAATCAGCGGGCAAGGTCGAGATCCTCGCTGGCCTCACCGACGGCGAGCGGGTCGTCACCTCGGCCCAGTTCCTTCTCGATTCCGAGGCGAGCTTCGATGCCAGCATGATGCGCATGCTCGGAGCCGAGGAGCCCGAAGTCGGGACGAAAGACATGGACATGGAGATGGGCCATGATTGAGGCCATCATCCGCTGGTCGGTGGCGAACCGCTTCATCGTGCTGATCCTGACAGTCTTCCTTGCCGCCGGCGGACTCTATGCATTGAGCCGCACGCCGCTCGATGCCATCCCGGATCTCTCGGATGTGCAGGTGATCATCAAGACCACCTATCCGGGGCAGGCGCCGCAGGTGGTCGAGGACCAGGTCACCTATCCGCTTGCCACCGCCATGCTCGCGGTGCCCGGAGCGGTGACGGTGCGCGGTTACTCCTTCTTCAACGATTCCTATGTCTACATCATCTTCGAGGACGGCACCGACCTCTACTGGGCGCGCTCGCGCGTGCTCGAATATCTGAGCCAGGTCGCCCCTACCCTGCCCGAGGGCGCCCGGCCTGCGCTCGGGCCCGACGCCACCGGCGTCGGCTGGGTCTACCAGTATGCGCTTGTCGATCGCACCGGCGGACACGATCTTGCGCAATTGCGCAGCATTCAGGACTGGTTCCTGAAATACGAGCTGCAGACCGTCGAGGGGGTGTCCGAGGTCGCCAGCATCGGCGGCATGGGCAAGCAGTATCAGGTGGTGGTCGACCCCGATCGCCTGCGCGCCTACGGCCTGCCGCTCACCCGTATCCGCGACGCCATCCGGCGCGGCAACCAGGAGACCGGCGGCCGCGTCATCGAGATGGCGGAGGCGGAATACATGATCCGCGCTACCGGCTATGTCGATGATCTCGACGACCTCCGCTCGATCCCGGTGAAGGTGACGCCCGACGGCACGCCGGTGCTGCTCAAGGATGTCGCCGCGATTCGCTTCGGCCCTGATCTGAGGCGTGGCGTCGGTGAGCTCAACGGCGAGGGCGAGGCCGTCGGCGGCGTCATCATCATGCGGTTCGGCGAGAACGCGCTCGCCACCATCGACCGTGTTAAGGCGAAGCTCGAGACCCTGAAGGCGAGCCTGCCCGAGGGCGTCGAGCTCGTCGAGACCTATGACCGGTCCGGGCTCATCAAGCGCGCGGTGGCGACGCTGAAGGATCGCCTGATCGAGGAGTTCATCGTCGTCACCCTCGTCTGCGCGGCCTTCCTCTTCCACCTCCGTTCGTCGCTTGTGGTCGTTCTCAGCCTGCCTCTCGGGATCCTGAGCGCCTTCATCGTGATGAACGCGCAGGGCATCAACGCCAACATCATGTCGCTCGGCGGCATCGCCATCGCCATCGGTGCCATGGTCGACGCCACCATCGTGATGATCGAGAATTTCCACAAGCATCTCGAGCGCGAGACGGTGACGCCGGAATCGCGCTGGCGCATGGTCGCCGACACCGCGGTCGAGGTCGGGCCGTCGCTCTTCTTCTCGCTGCTCATCATCACCCTCGGCTTCCTGCCGATCTTCGCCCTCGAGGCGCAGGAGGGACGGCTTTTCCACCCCCTCGCCTTCACCGGCACCTATGCGATGGCCGCGGCCGCCGGCCTGTCGGTGACGCTGGTCCCCGTGCTGATGGGACTTTTCATCCGCGGACGCATTGTGCCCGAGCACAAGAATCCCCTGAACCGGGCGCTCATTGCCGGCTATCGGCCCTTCATCCATGCCGTCCTCAAATACCCGAAGACGATGGTAACGCTGGCGCTCGTCGCCATGCTCAGCATGGTCTGGCCGCTGGGCCGGATCGGCAGCGAGTTCATGCCGGACATCGACGAGGGCGATATGCTCTACATGCCGAGCGCCTTTCCCGCGATTTCGGCCGGCAAGGCGGCACAGCTCATCCAGCAGATCGACAAGCTGATCAAGGCGGTGCCCGAAGTGAAATCGGTCTACAGCAAGGCGGGACGCGCCGAAAGCGCCACCGATCCGGCGCCGCTGACGATGATCGAGGCGACCATACAGTTGAAGCCCAAGGACGAATGGCGGCCCGGCATGACGACCGAGAAGCTCAAGCGCGAGCTCGACGAGCTGGTGCAGATCCCAAGCCTCACCAATGCCTGGATCATGCCCATCCGCAATCGCATCGACATGCTCGCCACCGGCATCAAGACGCCGGTGGGGATCAAGGTCGCGGGGCCCGACCTCGATGTCATCGCGCGCATCGGCGAGGACATCGAGCGCATCATCCGCACCGTGCCCGGCACGGCCTCGGTCTATGCCGAACGGGTGACCGGCGGCCGTTATGTCGACATCGATGTCGACCGCCTTGCGGCTGCCCGCTTCGGGCTCAATATCACCGATGTGCACGATATCGTGCGCTCGGCGATCGGCGGCATGAATGTGAGCGAGAGCGTCGAGGGACTCGAGCGCTATCCGATCAATCTGCGCTATCCGCGCCATGTCCGGTCCTCGCTCGAGGCAATCCGCAACCTGCCGATCGTCACCCCCATGGGTGCGGAAATCCCGCTCTCGGCGGTCGCGGACATTCGCATCGCCGACGGGCCGGGCGTCATCCGCAGCGAGAACGCGCGGCTCAATGGCTGGATATATGTCGATATCGCGGACCGCGACCTCGGCTCCTATGTTGCCGATGCGCAGCAGGCGGTGGCCGAAAAGCTCGACCTGCCGCCCGGCTATTCGCTCGCCTGGTCGGGACAATATGAATTCATGCAGCGGGCGAAGGCGCGCCTGACCATGGTCGTGCCCTTCATCCTGATGATGATCTTCCTGCTTCTTTTCATCAATTTCCGCAATCTGGTGTCCGTCCTGATCATCATGGGCTCGCTGCCGCTGGCGCTCGTCGGCGGCGTCTGGCTCCTCTATCTCCTCGGCTACAACATGTCAGTGGCGATCGGGGTCGGCTTCATCGCGGCGGTTGTGGTCGCGACCTTGAATCAGATGCG
>JBHHTO010000212.1:0-4602 GCA_046753425.1 Rhodothalassiaceae bacterium
ATGCCGCGGGTCATAGGGATTGTCACCGCCACCTGGCATCCGCGATGCCCTCTCTTGCGGGCCCGTCACCCGGCGACCGGCCGTGTGGCCGACCCGTTCCATTCAGCCTGCGATAGCTATACAGAGACAAAAGTCACGGAATTGCAAATAAAAACACCCTTCTGATCCTGCACAATCAGGATGCATCCCTGGCCCGGACATCGAGCCGGTCGAGAGAGCGGATGACGAGATCGGCGCCGGCACGCGTGAGATATTTCCGGCCGCCGTGCCGGGCGACACCGACGATGCGCTGAAAACCGCCTCTCGAGGCCGCCGCGACCCCGACCGCCGAGCCATCGACGATGACGACCTGCCCCGGCTCAAGCGACAGCAAACGCGCCGCCTCGATAAGCAGGTCGGGAGCCGGCTTTCCCGGAAGATCGCGGCTTGCGGCATGTTCGCCGTCAACGAGCAGGTCAACGAGCGAATCAAGCCCGGTCGCCGTCATCACGGCGCGTGCGTGGCGGCTTGCCGACAGCACCGCGATCCTGAGGCCGCACCGCCGCAGGCGCAGGAGACAGGCCTGCGCGTCCGGATAGACGGTGGCGCCGCGCCGGCGCAGCTCTTCCTGGAACAGGAGCTGCTTCCGCTGGCCGAGACCATGCAGTGTCTCGGCATCCGGGTCATCCCCGGGTTCGCCTTCGGGAATCCGGATGCTGCGCGCGGCGAGAAAGCCGCGGATGCCGTCGAGCCGTGACTTGCCGCTCAGGTGACGCAGATAATCCTCGCTCGTGAAGGAGCGGAAGGCGCCCGAGGTCTTTCCGGCATGGCGTTTGAGAAAGGAATCGAACAGTCGCTTCCAGGCCGCCTCATGGAGGTCCGCGGTATCGGTGAGGACCCCGTCCATGTCGAAGAAGACGGCCGCGGTTTCGGCCGGGTCGATGCGCAGGGCGGGAGCCGCCGCCATGCCGCGCAGGCGGGCGACAAGGGCACGCGTCGAGGCATCGTGCGCCGTATCCTCCCGGCCCTCCTCGAGGATCGGCAGGACATCGCCGGCCAGTTTCTTGCCGAGTTCGACTCCCCACTGGTCGAAGCTGTTGATGGCGAGCAGCGTACCCTCGACAAAGACCCGGTGCTCGTAAAGCGCCACGAGCTGGCCGACATGAAAGGGATCGAGCCGCGGCAGAAGGAGGAGACTGCTCGGCCGGTTGCCGGGGAAGCTGCGATGCGGGGCGAGAGCCGCCGCCCGCGCCGGGTCCAGGCCCTCGGCAATCATCTCCTGCTCGGCGTGCTTCCTGTCCCTGCCGGCCATCAGCGCCTCGGCCTGGGCCAGCGCATTGGCGAGCAGCGGCGGATGGTGCGCCTCGAAATCATGCGCCGGCTCGGCGACGAGAACGAAATCGGCCGGCACGAGCTGCGTCCCCTGGTGAAGGAGCTGGTAGAAGGCATGCTGGCCATTGGTGCCGGCGCGCCCCCAGAGCACGGGCCCGGTCGCATAGTCGACGCTGTGGCCCGCGCGATCGATGCGCTTGCCGTTGCTTTCCATCTCAAGCTGCTGGAGATGGTCGACAAGGCGGTCGAGGCGCTGGTCATAGGGCAGCACGGCACGGCTTGCGGCACCCAGATGCCCCGCGTACCAGATGTCGAGAAGGCCGAGAAGGACCGGCATGTTTTCCTGCAAAGGCGCGTTTTCGAAATGCCGGTCCATCGCGTGGGCACCATCGAGCAGGCGTTCGAAATTGCGCCAGCCGATACCGAGTGCGACCGCAAGCCCGATCGCCGACCACAGCGAATAGCGACCGCCGACCCAGTCCCAGAAGCGGAACATGTTGGCGACGTCGATGCCGAAGTCGCGGACCGCCGGCTCGTTGGTCGAGACGGCGATGAAATGCCGCGCCACCGCCGTCCTGTCGCCGAGACGCGCCTGCAGCCAGTCCCTTGCCGAGCGCGCATTGCGCATCGTCTCGAGGGTGGTGAAGGTCTTCGATGCGACAATGAACAGGGTTTCCTCGGCCGGCACCGACTCGAGAACGGCGGCGAGGTCGTTGCCGTCGAGATTGGCGACAAAATGCACCGCGAGTTCGGGATGATGATAGGCCTCGAGCGCGGTCAAGGCCGCTTCGGGACCGAGATGCGAGCCACCGATGCCGATATTGACGACGTGCCGGATCGGTGCACCCGTGGCGCCGCGCCAGGCACCGTCATGCACCCGTGCAACAAAGCTCTGCATGCGCGCAAGTTCGGCCCGGACATCCCGGCTGACATCGACGCCGTCGAGCAGGAACGCGCGCCCGCTGCGGTCGCGCAGCGCGACATGAAGGGCGGCGCGCCCTTCCGTGAAATTGATCTTCTCGCCGGCAAACATCCGCGCCCGCCAGCCTTCGAGATCACCCTCGCGGGCGAATGCGAACAGGCGGCGCCAGGTCTCGTCGTCGACGCGGTTCTTGGAATAGTCGAGAAAGAGGTCGCCGGCATCAAGGCTGTAGCGCGCGGCGCGTCCGGGATCGGCGGCGAAGAGGTCGCGCATGTGGACATGACGCATCGCGGCGGCCTGTTGCCGCAGCGCGCGCCAGGCGGGGCTGTCGCTCAGACTTGGCATCGTCGGGGGTCACACTCCCTGCCGGCGGACCGGTCGCCGGCGGCTAATTCTGCGGTCTCCCATGAGATGCCCGCTCGTGCAAAAAAGCGCAAGCCGTGCTTGATCGGATCGCATCCGGGCTTGCTATATGCGATGGTCGCGGCGGCATCGCAGAAGGGATGATGGCCATGGACGACATGCGGGCGATGGTGTTCGCGGCCCCGGGACAGCCGCTGCGGCTGGTTCGCCGCCCGGTGCCGGAATGCGGACCGGGGGAGATTCTCGTCCGTGTCAGCGCCTGCGGCGTCTGCCGTACCGACCTCCATCTCGTTGCTGGCGAGCTGCCCGATCCCCGGCCGCATGTGGTGCCAGGGCACGAGGTCGTGGGCCGCGTCGCAGCCGTCGGCGAGTCGGTCACGGGCTTCCGGACCGGCGACCGGGTCGGGGTGCCCTGGCTCGGCTGGACCTGCGGCACCTGCGCCTTCTGTCGCCGCGGCGAGGAGAATCTCTGCCCCGAGGCCCGCTTCACCGGCTATACCCGTGACGGCGGCTATGCCGACTATATCTGCGCCGATGCCCGCTATGCCTTCCCGCTGCCCGACGCCTATGACGACCTGCACGCGGCGCCCCTGCTGTGCGCCGGCCTGATCGGCTTCCGCGCCTATCGCATGGCCGGCGACGCGCGGACGATCGGCCTCTACGGCTTCGGCGCCGCCGCGCATATCCTGTGTCAGCTCGCGGTCGCCGAGGGCCGTGAGGTCTATGCCTTCACCAAGCCCGGGGACAAGGCGGCGCAGCGCTTTGCCCGCGCCCGTGGCGCCGTCTGGGCCGGCGGTTCGAACGAGCCGCCGCCCGGGCCGCTCGATGCGGCGCTTCTGTTCGCGCCGGTGGGGGCACTCGTGCCGCGCGCGCTTGCTGCCGTCCGGCCCGGCGGCCGGGTGATTGCCGCGGGCATTCACATGAGCGACATTCCGTCCTTTCCCTACCACCTGCTGTGGCAGGAACGCGTCCTGCGCTCGGTTGCCAATCTGACCCGCGCCGACGGCCGGGACTTCCTTGCCCGCGCCGGGGCAGCCCCGATCACGACGACCGTCCACCCCTATCCGCTCGAGGAGGCCAACCGGGCACTCGACGATCTGCGGGCGGGCCGTTTCGAGGGCGCGGCGGTCCTTGTCGTCAATCCAGGCGACTGAAGGGCGGGCGAATCGGGTAATGATGGATTTTCTCGATTTTGCGGCCGACATGCTGGGACGACGGCCGATCGAGATGACCGCCGTCCTGTGCGGCCTCGCCAATATCGTCCTCATCGTGCGGCGATCGATCTGGAACTATCCCTTCGGTATCGTGATGGTGACGCTTTACGCCTTCATCTTCTTCGAGAACCGCCTCTACAGTGACGCTGGCCTCCAGATCTATTTCTTCGCCATGCAGGTCTATGGCCTCTGGAACTGGCTCAACGGGCGCGCCGATGACGGGCGGATCGTCGTGCTCCGCCTGCCCCCGCGCCAGATACCCTGGTTCCTCCTTGGCGGGCTCGCGGCCGCAACGGCGCATGGCAGCGCCATGGCCAAGTTCACCGACGCCGCCTTTCCCTATTGGGACGGCACGATCGCGATCCTGAGCATTCTTGCGCAGTATTTCATGGCACGGCGCTATCTCGAGCACTGGCTCCTGTGGATTCTCGTCGATCTCCTCGCGATCGCCCTGTTCCTCCTCAAGGGCCTCTATCCGACGGCCGTGCTCTACGGCATCTTTCTCCTGTTTTCCGTCACCGGCCTGCTCGCATGGTGGCGCATCCTGCGCGCCGGAGAGGCCACGCCCGCCGCCGCGGCAGGCCGCTAGGGACGAAACCGCATGACCGCACCGCCGTCGATCGATCGCCGCGTGGCCGAGGCCCTCGACGCCGCTGACCCGCTCGCGCATTTGCGGGCACGCTTTGCCCTCTCCGAAGACGTCATCTATCTCGACGGCAATTCGCTCGGCCCGCCGGTGCGCCAGACGCCGGCGCACATGCAGGCGCTGGTGGACGAGTGGGCGGAGCGGCT
>JBHHTO010000213.1:0-4599 GCA_046753425.1 Rhodothalassiaceae bacterium
AAGATGGCGCGGAAGCGCTTCATGCCCGCCGTGCGGATCGCCTCGGCCAGCGGGCGGTCTTCGAAGCTATCCGGAACAGCGCCCGGCGGACGATCTTGGCTCGCCACGGCCTGGGCCAGGCCGGGATTCTGCCCCAGCCGCTCGGCGGCGAGGCGTCCATAGAAGGTCGTCCAGTATGGGGCCGCTTTTTCATACCAGTTCCTGGCCTCCGCCGCATTTCCCCGCGCCTCGGCGCTGCGCGCGAGCCAGAAGGCACCGCGGGCGAGGCTGATCGGATAGCCGACCACCTTGTAGAGGCGCCGGAAGTGGTGCTCGGCAAGCGCCGGCCGGTGGAGAAAGCGGAGCGCGATCCAGCCGGCAAGCCATTCGGCATCGGCAATGTGCGACCGTGTGCCGAGGGGGATATCGAGGGGCGCGTCCGCGTCGTCGGTCATCGCGTCGAGATCGTGGACGTCGAGCAGCCCGTGTTCGGCGGCGAGGCGGTAGGCGGTTTCGGGATCGCCGTCGCGAAGCGCCCGTCGCGCCTCGATATGGCGCTCCTGCCACCACAGTGACGGGCGCAGGATTTCGCCGCTGTCCACCCGCTGGGCGAGGAGCAGCTCCTGCGCGGCCCGGTGCTTGCCCTTGATGCGGCGCCAATAGGCGCGGTCATGAACGAGACCGGCATGATTCCGGAGATGCGCGGGCACCGCCGCCACCCGGCGGTCGACGTCCCAGGCGAAGGACAGGAGCGCGATGCGGGCGCGGGCGAGGGCGCGCTGGCCCGCCGGGAGCAGGGGCAAGAGGCGCGCGGCCTGCACCCGGGCGCGATACCACAGCAGGTAATCGACACGGGCGACATGGTCGGCGACATCGAGGATGTCCCCGTATCGCCTGAGCAGTCTTCTCTCCTGCGGGCTCGACAGGTCGGCGGTGCGCCAGCCGGCGCGGAGAAGCGGCACCGCCTCGTCACGTCGTCCCGCCCGCAGCAGTGCCTCGGCGAAGGCGAGGCGTCCCTTGCCGGTGCGCGGCGGGTGCGCTGCAAACCATTCGAGAATCGCGGCATCCGGCGTCGTGGCTGTGATAGCGGATTCGGCGCGCGCCGCGAGGCGCGAGAGCAACGGCCAGTCGGGATGCATGCGGATGAAATCCGTCATCGCGTCAAAATCGGCCTCCGCACCCCGGGTCCAGGCAATCCAGGAAACGAGGTCGCGGGACAGGGCATCGGCAGACGCGGGCAATGCCTGGCGTGCCGACACAAGTCGCCCCTTTTCGGCTTCAAAGAAGGCATGGCGCAGCGCCGCATCGGGGTCGGACCGATCGCCGGGGGGCGGTGGCGTCGGCTTGAGCCGCGGCACGCGGTCGGCAGCCGCCACCGCCGCCGGCAGAAGCCCCGCCAGCAGGGATGCGACAAGCATGCCGCGCACGAGAATTGGCAAGCGCCTCATTGAATTCTTCCGGCAATCTGCCCATAAGAGCCTAGCCCTGCGGGCGCGTCGGCGTCCACCAGCCTGCCAGGCCACGGTGCCATTGTGGCATGAAGGCCCTAACAGGCGGTTCACCGTCCGGTCACGTTCCAGCGAGGAGAAGGTTCATGCTCAGGGGCTCGATCACCGCTCTTGTCACGCCCTTTCGCGATGGTGTGGTCGACTGGGAAGCCTTCGAGAAATTTGTCGACTGGCAGATTGCGGAGGGCAGCCGCGGGCTCGTCCCCTGCGGCACGACCGGCGAGTCCCCGACGCTGAGCGCGGAGGAGCATGCCGCGGTCATCGAGTGCTGTGTCCGGGTGGCGGCGGGCAGGGTGCCGGTGATCGCCGGCTGCGGGACCAATACGACCGCGACAACCATCGCCCGGGTGCGCCATGCCGAGACGGCGGGTGCCGACGCCGTTCTCGTCGTCGTGCCCTATTACAACAAGCCGAGCCAGGAGGGCCTCTATCGCCACTACGCGGCGATTCACGAGGCGTCCGGCCTGCCCATCGTCATCTACAACATCCCGGGCCGCACCGGCGTTGACATGTCGGTCGAGACCATGGCGCGGCTCGCCGAACTGCCGCGGATCATCGGCGTCAAGGATGCGACCGGCGACCTTTCCCGCATCGCCCGGCAGCGCCATGTGACAGGGCCCGAATTGATCCAGCTTTCCGGCGAGGACATCACCGCCCTCGGCTTCAACGCCATGGGCGGCGCGGGCTGCATCTCGGTCACCGCCAATGTTGCGCCGCGTCTGTGTGCGGACATGCAGGAGGCCGCGCTTGCCGGTGACATCGGCCGCGCGCGTGCGATCCACGACCGGCTGCTGCCGCTGCATCTGGCGCTGTTCTGTGACACCAATCCGGTGCCGGTCAAATATGCCGCCGCCCGCCTCGGCCTCGCCCGTGACGAGGTGCGGCCACCGCTGGCACCGCTCTCGGACGCCAACCGGGCCCGCGTCGATGCGGCGCTCGAGGCTGCCGGCCTGGCATCGGACTGAGGCCACCGGCCATGGCGAAGGACAGGCCCCCGGGGCGGCTGATCGCGGAGAACCGCAAGGCGCGCCATCGCTACGCGATCGAGGAGACGATCGAGGCCGGGCTCGTGCTGACGGGCACCGAGGTCAAGTCGCTGCGCAGCGGTGGCGCCAATATCGCCGAGGCCTATGCGGAGGAAAAGAACGGCGAGATGTGGCTCGTCAACAGCCATATCGCGGAATTCTCGCACGGCAATATCCACAATCACGCGCCGCGTCGGCCGCGCAAGCTCCTCCTCCACCGGCGCGAGATCGCGCGCCTTGCCGGTGCCGTGCAGCGCCAGGGCATGACCCTCGTGCCGCTCCGGCTCTATTTCAACGAGCGCGGACGGGTGAAACTGCTGCTCGGGCTCGCCAAGGGCAAGAAAGCGCACGACCGGCGTGAGGACATCAAGCGCCGCGACTGGGAGCGGCAAAAGGCGCGGCTCATGAAGGACCATGGCTGAGCTGCCGGAAGCCGCTTGCGGTGCGGGTGCTCAGCCCTTGCGATCGTCGAATATGTCGAGCAGTCGTGCGTCGCGTTCGTCGGCCACACGGAGCAGCCTGAGGCTCGCCTCATAGCCGGCCCTGGCGGCACGGATCTCGACGATCTCGCCGGCGGCGAAAATGTTCGGAACGGCGAGGGAACCATCGCCCGCGGCATCCGGATGGTCGGGCGCGAAGATGGTGGTAAAGGCCGGGGTCAGGGGCTTCGTCCCAGCACGAACACCGCCGCCGGGAGCGGGCGCGAGCACGGTCCGCTGCGGCTTGAACACGGTCTCCGGCGTGCCGGCGGATGCGATATTCACGAGATTGCTGGCCGCCGTCTCGATGCGGCGGCGGCTGGCGGCAAGCCCGCTCAGGGCGATCGTGGATATCGCGTTTGCGGTCATTCTGGACCTCTCCAGCGAGCTTGCTCAAGAAAACCTCAACAGCATCTTAAGAAACTTGGTTAATGCGATGGAATTCAAAGTCATATTGCGCTAAGGTGGCGTTCGGGCACCTGGCAGGGGACGGTTCGTGAGCGAGCCCGGGACAGAACGGACAGAGAAGGGGGCGATCTGCCTTCTCGTCACGCACGGCCTGCTCACGCCCTGGGAGCAGCTCCTCAAGCATGCCGGGCTCGAATTTCACGTCGTCAATCCGCAAAGACTTGCCGCGCTCGAGAGAGAGCCGCCGCAACTCGTCTTTTTCGACACCACCTGCGACCGCGAGACCCATCGGGCGTTCCATGAGCTGCTTGCTAGATGGGGCGAGGCGCGTCCCGTCGTGATGGCTCTGGTGCCCAGTAATGAAGGGGCGGTGGCGGCATCCGACCTGCGCGCGGCGCAGGGGCTCGGTGCCTTCGACATCCTGATGAGCGAGAGCCGCCCGGCGACCCTTGCCGCACGAGTCCATTTTGCCCTGCTTTCGGCGAGTCGCGATTCCGGGGGAGTGGCGCAGGAGCTGGCGGACGGCGACGCCCGCGGTCCGCGCCGTTCTCTTAAGGAGCGGCGCTCGCGCGAACGCCGCGGACGCCGTTCGGTCGACGTCCTCGGTCATGAAGCGGCGAGAAAGCAGCTTGCGACGCTGCTCGCCACCAACGGCCTCGGCGGTACGGCGCTTATTCTCATCGATCTCGATCGCTTCAAGCGGATCGCGTCGCGCTATGGTCACCGCAAGAGTGACGCGATCCTGGCAAGGATCGCCGAACGCATCTATGACGCGGCGATGGGTTGCGCACCGGTCGGCGGGGTGCGTGCGGCGCCGATTCTGGCGCGGCTGGCGGCAGATGAATTCCTGTTGCTCCTGCCCGCGGTCACGTCCCGCGAGGCGGCGGCGCAGTTTGCGCACAGCGTGCTGCGCACGATCGCCGCGCCGCTCGAGCAGAATGGCGATCGGCTGTATCTGAGCGCCAGCGCCGGGATCGCCGTTGCGCCCGCAGATGCCACCGAGGCGGAGGCGCTCCTGCGCGCGGCCCATACCGCACTCACCCATGCCAAACAGCGGCGCGGCAGTTCCTTTGCCTTCTACACGCCCCATGTGGCGGCGACCCAGGCGCATCGGCTGGAGATCGAGCACCGGCTGCGGCAGGCCATGGCGAGCAGTGAACTGCTCCTTCATTACCAGCCGCAGGCAAGTGTTCAGAAGGA
>JBHHTO010000214.1:0-4574 GCA_046753425.1 Rhodothalassiaceae bacterium
AGCGCGCGCTCGCGCGGGCGATGTCGGCCCGGGCCGCCTCGGGCCCAGCGTCGATCATGTGCAAATGGGCCGCCCCGTGATGACCGATCGTGACGCCCTCGGCGCGCAGGCGGCGAATCGTCTCCCAGTCGAGATAGCGGCTGTATCCCTCGTCCACCGGATCGGTGGCGACGAACAGCGTCGCCGGGAATCCGTATTTCCGGAGCAGCGGCCAGGCGGTATCGGCAAAGCTCCGATAGGCATCATCGACGGTGATCGCGACCGTCTTTTCGGGCAGCGGCGTACCGTCAGCGAAGGCGCGGACGATGTCGGCCAGGGGCAGCACGCTGTAGTCGCCGGCGGCGAGCTCCGCGAGCTGGGCCTCGAACTGCTCGGTGCGGATATTGGTCGAAGGCAGATCCGGCTCGCCGAAGCGGTGATAGATGAGGATCACCGCATCGTGACGGTCGAATGTGGCGAGATCCTGCGCCGCCACCGGGGCGGGGTACAAAAGCACGACAAGGCCGAGGATCGTCAGCCGGAGGAAGATGTTTTGCACGCCGCCAACCGCCATTCTATAGTCCAGTCGCCACAGCGAATTCGCAGTTTCGACCCTTTTTGGTCGCGCTGCAAGCATATCACGGAGGTCGCGGTGCGCCCGATCCTGTCCGATGCGGCTCTCGATACCCTGTTTCGCCAGGCGCGGTCCTACAACCGCTGGCGCGACGAGCCCGTCTCCGACGTCACCCTCGAGGCCCTCTATGAGCTGCTGAAATGGGGGCCCACGAGCGCCAACTGCCAGCCCGGGCGATTCCTGTTCCTCAAGTCGCGGCAAGCGAAGGAGCGGCTGCGTCCGCATCTGATGGAAGGCAATGTGGAAAAGGCGATGACCGCGCCCGTGGTCACGATCATTGCCTATGACACGCGATTCCACGAGCGCCTTGCGGAGCTTTTTCCGCACCGACCGGAGGCGCGTGACTGGTTCGCCAGGGATCCGCGGGTTGCCGAGGAGACGGCGTTCCGCAACAGCACGCTCCAGGGGGCCTATCTCATCATGGCGGCGCGTGCGCTCGGTCTCGATTGCGGCCCGATGAGCGGCTTCGACAATGCCGGCGTGGATCGGGAATTCTTCCCCGAAGGTGATGTGAAGTCGAACTTTCTGTGTGCGCTCGGCTACGGCTCCGAGGAGCTGCTCTTCCCGCGCGGCCCGCGGCTTGGCTTCGCCGAGGCGTGCCGGATCCTCTAGCGGCCACCGGCCACCGGACGTCCTCCATGCTGCTTGCCCTCGATACCACCCAGGCCTCTCTCGCGCTGGCTCTGGCCGCGGATCACGGCGCCGAGCCGACGGTCGTCGACGAGGCCATGCCGCGGGGGCAGGGCGATGTCTTGTTCGCAAGGATCGCCGATCTGCTTGCTGTGGCCGGCGCGCGGGTGGCGGATATCACGCGCATTGCCTGCGCCATCGGGCCGGGCAGCTTTACCGGGGTCCGCATATCGGTGGCGGCGGCGCGTGGGCTCGCGCTTGCCCTTGGCGTGCCGGTGGCCGGGTTCTCGAGCCTCGAGATCCTTGCCCGGGCGGCGCGCGACGCCGCCGGCGACGAGGTGATTGTCGCTGCCATTGTGAGCCGTGGCGGCATGGTCTTCGTGCAGCCCTTTTCGCCTCGGGGCGCGCCGCTCGCTGCGCCGGCGCTTTGCCAGGCCGCGATGGCGGCGCAGGGGATCGCCGCCGCACCGGGCGTTCTTGTCGGCAGCGGGGCACGCCTGCTCGCCCCGCATCTGTCGGGATGGCGGGTTCACGAAATACCCGCGGCCGGGGCGATACGGGCGCTTCTCACGCTGGCCCGCATGGCGCCGGCGGAACGCTGGCGCACCCCGCCGGTGCCGCTCTATCTGCGTCCGCCCGATGCCCGGCCGCAGGTGAACGGCATCGGCGCCGGGTCCGTGTCATGAGCGCGGCGCGACCGCGCGCCAGGGTGCGCATCGAGACACGCGGCCCCGCCGCGGCAGCAGTGCTCGCGGCCCTGCACGAACGGGTCTTCGCGGCTGACACCGGCGAAAGATGGTCGACGGGGGATCTGCACGCCATCTTGCGTGTGCCCGGCATCGCCTGTCTCCTTGCGCGGACGGGCGACGTGCCATGCGGCTATGCCCTCCTGCGCTGCGCTGCCGATGAGGCGGAGCTCCTGTCGATCGGCGTCGAGCCGGCCTTCCAGTCGCAGGGCATCGGGCGGCAGCTCATGGCCGCCGTCAGGGCGCATTGCGCCGGGCTGGGTGTGACAAGGCTGTTTCTCGAGGTGCGCGAAAGGAATATCCGTGCCTGCCGCTTCTACAGGCGTCTCGGATTTGCCGAAACAGGGAGACGCCGCGACTATTATCGTCGGAGTTGCGGAGCGAGGGAGGACGCGATTACGATGTCACTTGACTTCGCACCCGAATGTTCATCAACGGCGCCGCAATAAGCATTTTATTTTCTTGAAAGTAAACGAAGTCCCGGTGTATGAGCGGTTATTCGCATCCCGACCGTCGTCAGGGTCGTATGGCGGCCCTGAAGGGGTTGAGGGGGGTCGAACACCGCCTGCGGTGACGGGAGCGAAGACTGGTGCACGGTCCAAAATGCCTTGACGGAAGGAATCAAAGGTGAAGAAAGAAGAACTTCTGGCGCTGACGGCAGATATTGTCTCCTCGCATCTTGCCAACAATTCGGTGCCCGCATCCGAACTTCCGAAATTGATCGAGGAAGTCTATGAAACGCTGCGAAGCGTGAGCGAAAAGCAGGCGGCGGCGGAAAAGCCGGTGCCGGCGGTGCCGATCCGCAAGTCGATCACGCCCGACTATCTGATCTGTCTCGAGGACGGCAAGAAGCTCAAGATGCTCAAGCGCTATCTCAAGACCCGCTACGACATGACCCCCGACGAATATCGCGCGCGATGGGGTCTTGGCGCCGATTATCCGATGGTCGCACCCAATTACGCCAGGCAGCGTCGCGAGCTGGCCAAGAAGATCGGCCTCGGAACCAGACGCCGGAAGCATTGATCGCGCGGCCGCACCGCTTGCGAGGACCGTACCCCGTTCGCGGTCGGGCGCCGGGGCGCCCTTGCGGCACTCCCGATCCGTCCGGCGTGCTCATGTCGGTGAGGACCTGAAGGCCCGCGGCAGGATGGTTCCATAAGACCGGAACTCCCTCTATATTGCGGTCAGGTGGCACCCGATTTGATTCTGGCGCGGAGACGGTCATGCAGACGACGCACCCCGATATCGAAAAGCTTTGCATCGACAAGGGAATGCGGATGACCGACCAGCGCCGTGTCATCGCCCGCGTGCTGAGTGATGCAACCGACCATCCGGATGTCGAGGAGGTGTATCGCCGGGCCACCGCGATCGACCCCCGCATCTCCATCGCCACCGTCTATCGCACGGTGCGCCTGTTCGAGGAGGCGGGGATTCTGGATCGCCACGATTTCCGTGACGGCCGCTCGCGTTACGAGCCGGTGAGCGACGAGCATCATGACCATCTGATCGACCTCGAGTCCGGGGAGGTGCACGAATTCCACAATGAGGAGATCGAGCGTCTGCAACGCGAGATCGCACGCAGGATGGGCTTTCGGCTCGTTGATCACCGCATGGAGCTCTACGCCGTTCCCCTGACGCGCGAGCGGGCGGGCGAAAACGGGTCCTGAAACATGTCCGCCTCCTCTCCGCTTGCAGCGGCCGCGGGCCCGGCCGACGCGCCCGCGAGCGAGGTGCGCGGCCTTGGCGCGCTCCGAAGGGGGCTCGGCTGGAGCCCGCGTTCGGCTCTCGTGCTTGCCGCGGTCTATGTCCTCAGCGCGCTGACGGCGCTTTTGCAGGGTGCCGTTCTGCGTCTTGCTCCCGGCGCCTGGCATGTCCTGCCGCGAACCCTGAGCCGCATCGTGACCTGGCTGGTCGGCGTGCGCGTCGCCCGCTTTGGCACACCGGCTGCGGGCCCTGTCCTTTTCGTCGCCAACCATATTTCATGGATCGACATCCCGGTGCTCAGCGCCGGCACCGGGGCAGCCTTCATCGCCAAGAAGGAGATCGAGGGCTGGAGCGGCATGGGCGTCATGGCGCGGCGTTACCGGTCGGTTTTCGTCGATCGCACCCGGCGCCATGCAAGCGCGGCGCAACGCGACGAAATCCTCGAACGGCTGCGTGCGGGCGACAGCCTCGTCCTGTTCGCCGAGGGGACGTCCACCGACGGGACCGCCATCGCGCCCTTCAAGTCGGCACTCTTCGCGGTGGCCCAGGCGCTGCCCGATCTCAAGGTGCAGCCGGTGAGCATCGTCTACACCCATATCAACGGCATTCCGGTCACTCGGGCGCGGCGTCCGCTGCTCGGCTGGTATGGTGACATGGAGCTGACGGGGCACGTCTGGCGGGCGCTGGCGCTCGGCCGGATCCGGGCCGAGATCCACTGTCACCGGCCGCTGACGATGCGGGAGGCGGGAAGCCGCAAGGCGCTCGCCGAGCGCTGCCGCAACGCGGTGGCGCGCGGCCTCGAGGCGGCAAGGTCGGGCCGGTCGACGGCGATCTCCGGGCCGTCCGCCGGGGCGCCGTCCTGAGGGCGGGGCTTGCTTTTT
>JBHHTO010000215.1:0-4568 GCA_046753425.1 Rhodothalassiaceae bacterium
GTGCTGTTAACTCACAGCAAACACTACATTTCGGATTTCTACAGACCGCCTTCGAAAAGGAAGTGGTGCCGGCTGAGGGATTCGAACCCCCGACCTTCGGTTTACAAAACCGCTGCTCTACCAGCTGAGCTAAGCCGGCCACGGCGCCATATCGTCGCGGCGCAAACTAGGACGCGCGGCGCGCCGAATCAATCGTCGAATCGGTCCCCGCCCGGCGCCCGAGTCAGGCGCGAATCGGGGCCGGAACCGGCCGCAAGCGTGCCGTGCCGCCGGTGCCCGGTGCCCGGTCGGC
Source organism: Rhodothalassiaceae bacterium (assembly GCA_046753425.1). Lineage (GTDB taxonomy): Bacteria > Pseudomonadota > Alphaproteobacteria > Sphingomonadales > Rhodothalassiaceae > J134. Next base: position 293 of record JBHHTO010000215.1, read on the forward strand.
CACCCCGCGGGACCGCCCCGCCGCCGGTCAGGTCAGCCCCGAAAGCGCGGAATTGAGCCGTTTCTTGTCCTTTCTGCGATGTGGTGTGCTAGAGATGCAAGACAGTGCTTGACAGCCGAGACACACTGTACTACATATCTAGCACAGCAAGGCGAGGGACGAACCCGAGCCATGACACGACAGACAGCGATGAGCCACCCGCTCTTCAGATGGAGAGACCCGATGTTCACGACAGCGAGACAGACCATCAGCGACAGCCTGGCGCGGCGCACGCGCCGCAGGACCCGGCATCTGCGCCGCCACGACTTCCGCGCCGGCGCCCGCGTCCCCGCCCTCTCGCCCTGCTGAAGCATGGCGCGAGCGGCGGGCGCCGCCGGCGCCCCGCCATCCGGTAGCACGACAAGGAAAGACCCGCCATGATCACGCCGGATTGGACCGACGACCAGCCCATCTACCGCCAGCTCCGTGACAAGGTGGTGCGGGCCCTGCTCGAGGGCAGCCTCAAGGAAGGCGAGCCGCTGCCCTCGGTGCGAACCATGGCAGTCGAACTCGAGATCAATCCGCTCACCGTCTCCAAGGCCTATCAGGAGCTGGTCGCCGAGGGTCTCGTCAAGAAGCGCCGCGGCCTCGGCATGTATATCGTCGAGGGCGCCCGCGAGGCGCTGCGCAAGGCCGAGCGGCGGCGCTTTCTCGAGGAGGAGTGGCCGCGCGTGTGTGAGCGGATCCGGGCCCTCGGCCTTGATGCCAAGGCCCTCATGGGCAGCGACGGCAACGGAACAGGGACGGGACAAGGGACATGACCGACAGGACAGGAGAAAGCAACATGCCGGTGGTGGCCGCGCGCGGCCTGAGCAAGCATTACCGCCGCTTCCCGGCGCTCGTCGATACCAGCTTCGAGATCCCGCTTGGCCGCATCGTCGGCGTCATCGGTGCCAATGGCGCCGGCAAGACCACGATGCTGAGCGCCATCCTTGGCCTCATCCCCTATGAAGGCGAGGTCCGGGTGCTGGGCCGCGATCCCCTGCGTGAACGCGACCGGCTGATGAACGAGGTTTCCTTCATCGCCGATGTCGCGACCCTGCCGCGCTTCATGCGCGTCGACCAGCTTCTCGACTATGTCGAGGGCGTGCACCCGAAATTCGCGCGCCAGCGCACCGAGGATTTCCTCAAGCGCACCAAGATCCCGCCGACAAAACGCATCAAGGCACTGTCGAAGGGCATGGTGACCCAGCTTCACCTCGCCATCGTCATGGGCATCGACGCGAAACTCCTCGTCCTCGACGAGCCGACGCTCGGCCTCGACATCCTCTTTCGCAAGGCCTTCTACCGCGACCTGCTCGAGGACTATTTCGATGCCGGCCGCACGATCATCGTCACCACCCACCAGGTCGAGGAGGTCGAGCACATCCTCACCGACGTGATGTTCATCGCCAATGGCCGCATCGTCTTCGAATCACCGGTCGACGAGCTGCCGTCGCGCTTTGCCGAGCTGGCGGTGACGCCGGACAAGCTCGAGGCGGCGCGCGCACTCCATCCGATCCACGAGCGCACGACCCTTGGTCAACCGGTGCTCGTCTTTGAGAATCCGGACCGCGAGGCGCTCAAGGCGCTGGGCACGGTCCGCGGCATGACACTGGCCGACATCTTCGTCGCCAAGGTTTCGGGAGACACGGCATGAGCAAGCTCAAGGCCCTCGCCAGACGCGAGCTGATCGAGAACCGCAACGGCATCGTGCTGACGCCGGTCATCCTCATGGGCCTGATGCTGATCCTCGTCGTCGGCTCGATGAGCTTCGGCATCGGCGAGATGGGGCTCGGCCACGGCACCCGCCACGTCGCCAGCTTCGGCCAACTCCTCCGCGAGATCGCCGACGCCGACAGCAGCGTAGCCGCCGGCATCGTCATCGCGCTGATGAGTGTGATGAGTCTGCCGGCCCTCATGGTGCTGCCCATCGTCATCTTCTTCGTCCTGCTCGGCGGGCTCTATGAGGAACGGCGCGACCGCAGCTTCCTGTTCTGGAAGTCGATGCCGGTCTCCGACACCGAGGAGGTGCTGGCGCGTCTTGCCGGCGGCATCGTGCTGACGCCCGCGATCTTTCTCGCGGTCGGCATCGCGACGCATCTGCTCACCCTCATTCTGGCCTCGCTGATCGGCGGCGCGCAGGGCGGCCCGGTAGGCGCCATCTGGTATCTCGGACCGCTCGCGCTCAACTGGATCCAGGGCGCCTTCGTGCTCGCCATCTGGATGCTGTGGGCCTTGCCGGTCTTTGCCTGGGTCCTGCTCGCCAGCGCCTATGCGCCGCGCACACCCTTCATGTATGCGGTGGTGCCGCCCATCGTGATCATGGTGCTCGAGAACGTGTTCCTGAACAGCCAGCATTTTGCCACCTGGGTCGGCCGCCATCTCAGCGCGCAGCCCCTGTTCGAGGATATCGCGGACGGCTTCAGGACGGCGCCCGGACGGGTTGAGATCGACGATTTCTCGGTTCTGATGCAGGAACTGGCGAAGCCGGATTTCGCGAGCCTCTTCAGCAGCTTCACGCACCCTGACCTGTGGATCGGCCTGGCCATTGCGGCGGCCCTCCTCTGTGGCACGGTGTGGCTGCGCCGCTACGCCCTCGCCTGAGCGCGGGCGCGACATATCACAGCAACCCTTCCAAGAAACGCTTGACCACGACAGGAGACGAGACGATGCGTGAGACGGCAGCGGCATTCCGGCAAGCCACCGAGACGGTCGAGATCCCGGTCTTTCTCATCCGCCATGCGCAGCGCGCGCGGCGCCGCCCGGCACGGGGCGCGGATTGACCGCCCGGACCGGCGGCGGACTCGATGCAAGTGGCCGCGCGTGCCCCGGGGCACCGCGGCCATTTCTTGTCCAAGGCATCTACGGGCCAGCGCGCCGCGTCAGCTCATAAAGTGCGATCGCCGCCGCGTTCGAGACATTGAGGCTGTCGATCAGCGGCTGCGTGGTCGCGATCGGGATGGCAACGAGCGCGTCGCAATGCGTCTCCGTCAGCGCTCTGAGCCCGCGCCCCTCGGCGCCGAGGACGAGCGCCACCGCGCCGGCGTCGGCAACCCTTTGCGCAAGCGCGGGATGATCGCCGGCGGCGAGCCCGATGCGCCAGTAGCCGAGACCGGCGAGGCGGTCGAGGGCGCGGGCGAGATTGCTGACGCGGATCCAGGGCACGAGGTCGAGCGCCCCCGAGGCGGCCCTTGCGAGCGCGCCGCTCTCGGGCGGGGAATGCCGCTCCTGGGTAACGAGGGCCCGCGCCCCGAAAGCCGCCGCCGAACGCAGGATGGCACCGACATTCATCGGATCGGTGACCTGGTCGAGGACAACGACGATCGAGCGCCCGTCCGGTGACGGCGCCGCCGCATCGAGCCCGCGCGGCTCGAGCGGTGCCGCCTCGAGCAGCAGCCCCTGTGTCACCGCACCCGGTGGTGCCAGCGCCCGCAGCACCTCGCTCCCGACAAGTTCGACCGGCAGGTCCGCCGGGATCTCCACCCGCTGCGCGAGAAGGGCGAGGGCGCGATGCGTCGCATGAAGGCGCAAGGCACGCCTGCGCGGATTGGCGAGCGCCGCGGCAACCGCATGCAGGCCATGGAGCGCGACCATGCCGCCGCCGGATGCGGTGCGCCGCGCGGCGCGCGGCCGGTGTCGCGGCGGCCGGGTGCGGGATGAGGCGTGATGGCGCGTCATGAGGGGGAGCTATAGGCAGACCGCTCATGCCCAGGCAAGCGCTTAGCGATCTGGCGACCGGGATGACGCCGGCGCCGCCATGAGCCTCCGCGGCCGCCACGCCCCCCGATGGAAGCCGGTCCGGGCTCACTTCCAGCGGCCGCTTCACCGTTGACTTTCTGGGCGCTTTCGCCATAGACACCACCCGCCCCATCGCGGTGGGGCGCCGGCCTTTCCGGAGGGGTGGCCGAGTGGTTAAAGGCAGCAGACTGTAAATCTGCCGGGTGTTCCCTACGCAGGTTCGAATCCTGCCCCCTCCACCAGCCTGTTCCCGCAAGGGTGCGGGCCACTGCGGAAAGCCGGCGCCATGCGGCGGCGGTCGGGCGGGCGTAGCTCAATGGTAGAGCCCCAGCCTTCCAAGCTGGTGGTGCGGGTTCGATTCCCGTCGCCCGCTCCAGATCGCGCCGCGGGGCCGCACCGGGGCACGGGAGTCGAGTGACGGCAGGACAGGACCGCCGCGGGCGGGGACGCAAGAGGACCAAGGGACACGGATCATGGCGAAGGCGAAGTTTGAGCGGACGAAGCCGCATTTGAATGT
>JBHHTO010000216.1:0-4549 GCA_046753425.1 Rhodothalassiaceae bacterium
CTCGATCGAGAACGTTGATCCCATGGGCGTGCACACCGGCGACAGCATTACCGTGGCGCCGGCGCTGACGCTCACCGACAAGGAATACCAGATCATGCGCAATGCGGCGATCGCCGTGTTGCGCGAGATCGGGGTCGAGACCGGCGGCTCGAATGTGCAGTTCGCCGTCAATCCCGCGGACGGCCGGCTGGTGGTGATCGAAATGAATCCGCGGGTGTCGCGCTCCTCGGCGCTGGCCTCGAAGGCGACCGGTTTCCCCATCGCCAAGGTGGCAGCCAGGCTTGCCGTTGGCTACACGCTCGACGAGCTTGCAAACGAGATCACTGGCGTCACGCCGGCCTCCTTCGAGCCGACCATCGATTATGTGGTGACCAAAATCCCGCGCTTCACCTTCGAGAAATTCCCTCATGCCACGCCGTTGCTCACGACATCGATGAAGTCGGTGGGCGAGGCGATGGCGATCGGGCGCAATTTTGCCGAAAGTCTGCAAAAGGCCCTGCGCTCCATGGAGACCGGGCTCGACGGGCTTGACGAGGTTGCAATCGAAGGGTTTGACCCGTCCGAGCCGGACGAGAACGTGCTGCGTACGGCGATCTCCGAGCCGCGTCCCGACCGCCTCCTGCGTGTGGCGCAGGTGCTGAGGCAGGGGCTGTCGGTGGAAGCGGTTTCCGAGATCACCGGCATCGATCCCTGGTTCGTGCGCCAGATCGCCGATATCGTGGCGGCGGAAGGGCGGCTCCGGCGTGAAGGCCTGCCCATTGAGGGGCCGGCGCTGCTGCGCCTCAAGCAGCTCGGCTTTTCCGACGCCCGTCTTGCCACGCTGGGCGGTCTCGGCGAGGCCGGGATTGCCGCGCGGCGGCGCGCGGCGGCGGTCACACCGGTATTCAAGCGCATCGACACCTGCGCCGGCGAGTTCGAGGCAAAGACGCCCTATCTCTATTCCACCTATGAGCCCGGCATCGTCGATGCCGAAAGCGGTGCGGTGCTGCCGCCCGAGGATGAGGCGGCGGTGAGCGGGCGGAAGAAGATCGTCATCCTCGGCGGCGGGCCGAACCGGATCGGGCAGGGGATCGAGTTCGACTATTGCTGCTGCCACGCCTCTTTCGCACTCGGCGAAGCGGGCTTCGAGACGATCATGATCAACTGCAATCCGGAGACCGTCTCGACCGACTATGACACCTCGGACCGCCTCTATTTCGAGCCGCTCACGCTCGAAACGGTCTGTTCGGTCATCGAGCGCGAGCGGGAACGCGGCGAGCTTCTCGGCGTCATCGTGCAATTCGGCGGCCAGACCCCGCTCAAGCTCGCCCGCGGTCTCGAGGCCGCCGGCGTGCCGATTCTCGGCACCAGCCCGGATGCCATCGACCGCGCCGAGGACCGCGATCGATTCGCGGCCCTGCTTGAAGATCTCGGTCTCAGGCAGCCGCCGAACGGTATCGCGCGTTCCGCCGACGAGGCCGTCGCGATCGCCGATCGCATCGGCTATCCGGTCCTCATCCGGCCCTCCTATGTGCTCGGCGGGCGGGCGATGGAAATCGTCCACGACCAGGCGCAGCTCGAGCGCTATATCCGCGAGGCGGTCCGGGTCTCGGGCACAAGTCCCGTGCTCATCGACCGCTATCTCAGGGACGCCATCGAGGTTGATGTCGATGCCCTCGGGGATGGCACTGAGGTCTATGTCGCCGGCGTTATGGAGCATATCGAGGAGGCGGGGATCCACTCCGGCGATTCCGCCTGCTCGCTGCCGCCCTATTCGCTTTCCGCCGATGTCGTCGCCGGCATCGAGGAGCAGACCCGGGCGCTCGCGCTTGCGCTTGGCGTGCGCGGGCTGATGAACGTGCAGTTCGCGGTTCAGAATGGCGACATCTACATCATCGAGGTCAATCCGCGGGCAAGCCGCACCGTGCCCTTCGTTGCCAAGGCGACCGGCGTGCCGGTGGCCAAGATCGCGGCCCGGCTGATGGCCGGGGAAAAGCTCGCCGACATCGCGATCCGACCGTTTCCGAAGCGCCATGTGGCGGTCAAGGAGGCGGTCTTCCCCTTTGCCCGCTTCCCCGGCGTCGATGTTATTCTCGGACCCGAGATGCGCTCGACGGGGGAGGTGATGGGGCTCGACACGAGCTTCGATCGTGCCTTCATGAAAAGCCAGTTCGCCGCCGGCACGACGCTGCCCGAACATGGCCTCGTCTTCGTCTCGGTCAAGGACCCGGACAAGGAGGCGGTGGCGCCGCTCGTCGCCGAGCTCATCGCCATGGGCTATCGCATCGTTGCCACCCGCGGCACCGCGGCCTTCCTCACCGCCCGTGGCCTCGACGTGTCCAGCGTCAACAAGGTCGCCGAGGGCCGGCCGCATATCGTCGACCTGATGAAGAATGGTGATATCGACCTCATGTTCAACACCACGGCAGGGGCGCAGTCGATCGCCGATTCCTACGAGATCCGGCGCACCGCGCTGATCATGGGCATTCCCTATTACACCACGCTTTCCGGTGCCCGCGCCGCGGTGAAGGCGCTTGCGACGACCCGAGGATCGGGGCTTGAAGTCCGGGCGTTGCAGTCCTACGCTTCCTGAACCCGGTTGCAATCGGCGCGTACTTTGCGCTAGGAGGCGCGTTCGCCGGCCGCACGGGAAGGGCCATTGGCTCCCCCGGCGCGACCGGCGTTTGGTTTGCCAGACCCTGCGGGACCGGGAGCAGGACGGAAGGGAACGATGAACGACAGGATTCCCATGCTGGCGTCGGGGTTCGAGGCGCTCAAGGCGGAGCTGCAGCAGCTCAAGACCGTCGAGCGGCCGGCGGTGGTGCGTGCCATCGAGGAGGCCCGCGCGCACGGCGATCTTTCCGAGAACGCCGAGTATCACGCCGCCAAGGAGCGTCAGGGGCATGTCGAGGCGCGCATCGCCGAGCTCGAGGACCGGCTCGCGCGCGCCGAGGTGATCGACCCGACCGCGCTCGACGGCGACAAGGTGATGTTCGGCGCCACCGTCGAGCTCGTCGACGAGGACGACAACCGCATCGTCTACCAGATTGTCGGCACCGAGGAGGTGGATGCGCGCAACGGCCGCATCTCCTACACCTCGCCGCTTGGCCGCGCGCTCATCGGTCGCCGGCTGCGCGAGGAGGTCGAGGTGATCACGCCCTCCGGCGAGAAATATTTCGAGATCGTCAATATCGAGTTCAAGTGAAGCCGGGCCGCCCGTCGCGGCCTGGTTTCCAAGCGCGGCACGATCGCCTATCCCTTTCGCTGCGCCTCGCGTTCGCGGACCAGACGCTCGAGCTCGGCGAAGGCGGCGAGGACAGCCTTGCGGCCGACGGGTGCCTCGCCGGTGATGCGTTCCTGGGCGTCGCCCTCGATTGGCTGGATGAGCCACTCGACGGTGCCCTCGGGAGCGACGAGCTCGAGCACGAAGCCGTCGGAAAAGCCGCCCGTCGCGCCGCTCATTTCCTCGGGGTCGGCGTCCCCCGGCCACAGGAAGACCATGTGGCTGAGCCGCCAGAAGCGGGTGCGCGGCACGCGCGTGATCTCCTCGGCGAGATCCTCCGGCGTGACGGGCGTTCCATCTTCAAGCTTCCAGCGCATGGCGGCCCCGATGTCTGTCCTTCCTCGCGCATCTTTTCACCCCGGTGCGGGTGCGGTCAATGACCTGTTCGCGGGGCGCGAATCATGGTTCAATCGCCGCTGCCAAGGGGCGCGCATAAAGAGAACGGCCACGGGGAGGGACAGATGACCGCAGTCGAGGCCTTTGTCGGGGAATTCACGGGAACCATGCTGCTGGTGCTGCTCGGCGACGGTGTTGTCGCCAATGTGCTGCTCGCGCGCTCGAAGGGGGAGGGCGGGGGCTGGATCGTCATCACCGCCGGCTGGGGTGTCGCGGTGGCGGTCGCCGTCTATGTCGCGGGCTGGGTCTCGGGCGCCCATATCAATCCCGCGGTGACGCTGTCCTTCGCACTCCTCGGGACGGTGTCGCCGGCACTGGTGCCGGCCTATCTGGGCGGGCAGTTTCTCGGTGGTTTCGCCGGCGCCGTGCTGGTCTGGCTTGCCTATCTGCCGCACTGGCGCGAGACCACAGATGCCGAGGCGAAGCGCGCCGTCTTCTGCACCGCGCCGGCAATCCGCTCACCGGTCGCCAATCTTCTGGCGGAGATCATCGGCACCGCGGTGCTGCTCGTCGGCGTGCTCGGCATCTTCCATGCCAATAACGGCATCGGCGCCGGGCTTGGCCCTTATCTGGTCGGCCTCCTGGTCTTCGGCATCGGGCTCTCGCTCGGCGGACCGACCGGATATGCCATCAATCCGGCGCGCGACCTGGCGCCGCGGCTGGCGCATGCGCTGCTGCCGATCGCCGGCAAGGGACATTCCGACTGGGGCTATGCCTGGGTGCCGATCGTCGGACCGCTCATCGGCGGCGCCATCGGTGCCCTCTTCTATGACGCCGTGATCGCCGGACTTTGAGGGCGCGCAGGGGCAGGAGGCCGGCGGGCGTATCTTGGGCAGCATCAGGGAGGGAGGTCATGAGGCGGTCATTTGCACCCCTTGCGATCCTTCTTGC
>JBHHTO010000217.1:0-4540 GCA_046753425.1 Rhodothalassiaceae bacterium
TTGGGACAAGCTGCGCAAGGCGGCGCGCGACGACTGAGCCCGCTGCGGCCATGGCTGGCGGGGGCGCGCCCGTTTCCCTATATCGGGGTCATGTCCTTGTTGATCGTATTCGATTGTGACGGCACGCTGGTCGACAGCCAGGGAGCCATCATCGCCGCGGTGAGGAGCGCCTTTGATCTCGCGGGCCTGCCAGTGCCCGCCGACGAGGCGATCCGGCGCATCGTCGGCCTGTCGGTGCCGGAAGCCATGCAGCGGCTTCTGCCCGAACTCGCGGTGGACGACATTCCGCCGCTCGTCGCGCGCTTTCGCGCCGCCTTTCTCGAATATCGTGCGACCCACGGGCCGGCACTCGAGCCGCTCTTTCCGGGCATCCGCGAGACCTTGGTTGCGCTCGACGGCGCCGGCCACCGCCTTGCCGTCGCCACCGGAAAGTCGCGGCGCGGGCTCGAGATCACCTTGCGCAATCACGATCTCCTCGACCTCTTCGTCGCGCTCGAGACCGCCGACCGGCATCCGTCGAAACCGCACCCGGCGATGCTCGAGGCGGCGATGGCCGCCGCCGGCGCCGGGGCCGAGGAGACGCTTGTCGTCGGCGACACCAGCTATGATATGCTGATGGCGAAGGCCGCCAGGGCACGCGGGATCGGTGTCGCCTGGGGATATCATCCCGAGCGCGAGCTTCTCGCCGCGGGGGCGGCGACCATTGCCGCCCGTCCCGCCGAACTCGGCGGCGCGATCGCAGCCCTTTGCGAAGGATCCGGATCATGAGCAAGAATGCGCCCGACAGCGACGACCGGCAGCCGCCCGCGAGCCGCCTCCGCTTCCTCTTCGTTGCCGGGGCGTTTCTGCTTTTTGCTGTTCTCGACTATCTGGTCATGGACTCGATGCAATATGTCGGGGTGAGCGCGCTGCTCAGTGCCACCCACACCCTGCTCGCCTTTCTGCTCCTCGTCTTTGTGGTGGCCGCCCTGGTCTGTCTTGCCTGCTACGGCAACCGGCGTCTTGCCAAGGCGGTGGATCGCCGGGTGCAGTATCTCAAGGACGCCTGGGGCGTGCCGATGCGCTATCTCGGGCTCGGCGGGTTCCGGGTTGAAAGTGCGAGCGACGAGGCACGCATGGCCTCCAGGCGCATTCATCACCGGCACGAGCGGCGGCGCTATGCGCGGCAGCATCGCAACAGGGACGCCTGAGAGGACATGCGCCGTTTCTACAGCGCGGTGACGCTCGAGACGCGGCCGCAGGGCATTGCCCTGCTGCTCGACGGCCGTCCGGTGCGGACCCCGGCAAAAGAACTCTTTCTCGCTCCCAATGCCGCCGTCGCGGAGGCGGCGGCTGCGGAATGGCGCGATCAAGGCGAGCGCATCCGCACCGCCGACATGCCGGTGACGCGCTTCGTCAATTCGGTGATCGACCATGTGGCGCCCCAGCGACAGGAGATCGTCGAGCGGGTCGCCGCCTATGGCGCCACCGACCTGCTTTGCTATCGCGCCGAGGCGCCCGAAGGGCTCGTTGCGCGCCAGCGCGAGCTGTGGGATCCGCCGCTTACATGGATTGCGGACGTACACGCTATCCGGCTCGAGGTGACGCAGGGAATCCGGCCGATCGAGCAGGATCCCGCCATGCTCGCGCGTCTCGCCGCGCGGATCGCGGCGCTCGATCCCTGGCGGCTGGCGGGCCTTGAAAGCGCGACCACGGTCTGCGGCTCGGTGGTGCTTGGCCTTGCCCTCCTCGAGGGTGCGATCGGTGCCGAGGCTGCCTTCGCGGCGGCCATGCTGGACGAGGACCATCAGGCGGCGATCTGGGGGATCGACGCCGAGGCGGCACGGCGTCGCGCGCATCTCCGGCGCGAGCTCGACGAGACCATGCGCTGGCTCGCGCTCATTGCGAGCTGACCGGCGATGGATACCGCCGGCCCGGCGCGCACGCTTCTTGTGCGGCTCCTTGAGGCGGCGATCGCGGCCGTGCATCCGGATCGCGTCCTGCCGGCGGCGCTTCCCCGTCGTCCGCCGCGGGGCCGCACGCTGGTGCTCGGCGCCGGCAAGGCGGCCGCGGCGATGGCGGCGTGCCTCGCACGGCATCTCGATGCGCCCTTCGCGGGTGCGGTCGTCGTGCCGCATGGCCATGGAGCGGCAAGGGCGGGGGATATCGCACTTCTCGAAGGCGGTCACCCGCTGCCCGATGCCGGCAGTGTCGCCGCGGCGCGACGATTCCTTGATGAAGCGGCGCGGCTCGCTTCCGGCGACCGGCTGATCTTTCTCGCCTCGGGCGGCGGCTCGGCGGCGCTAGCCTTGCCGCTGCCGGGCCTCTCGCTTGCGAGGAAGCGCGACATCATTGCCCATCTCCTCGCGGGTGGCACGCCCATCGCCGCGATCAATTGCGCACGCAGGCATCTCTCGGCGATCAAGGGCGGCCGCCTCGGCGCAGGTGCGACCGCGCGAGGCGCCGAATTGTGGACGCTGCTCGTTTCCGATGTCGCGGGCGACGATCCGGCGGCGATTGCCTCGGGACCGACCATTCCCGATCCGACGACCGTGGACGAGGCGCGCGCCGTCCTGCGATCCAGCGGAGCGCCGCACGCGGCAGTCTGGGAACCGCTGCTCGCGGCATCGTCAGCACAGACGCCAAAGCCGGGTGAATTTGCAGGCGAGGTGCGGCTTCTCGCCAGCGGTGCGACGGCACTCGCCGCAGCCGCGGACGTGGCCCGCGCGGCCGGCTGCACGATTCATGACCTCGGTGACCGCATCGCGGGCGAGGCGCGCGACGTTGCCCGCGCGCACGCCGAACTGGCGCGCCGCCTCAGGGCCGCGGGCGGGCGCCATCTCGTGCTCTCGGGCGGCGAGCTCACCGTGCGCCGTGAGGACAGGACAGGGGGGCGCGGCGGGCCCAATCTCGAATATCTTGCAGCGCTCGCTCTCGCGCTGGACGGTGTGCCGGGCGTCCACGCGCTGGCCGCCGACAGCGACGGCACAGACGGCACCAGCGGCGCCGCCGGCGCACTGGTCTCGCCCGACAGCCTCGCCCGTGCGCAGGCGCTGGGGCTCGATGCCGCCGCACTCCTCGCGGCCCATGACAGCCGGCGCCTGTTCGCGGGGCTCGGCGATCTCGTCGAGACCGGGCCCACCGGCACCAATGTCAATGACCTGCGCTTCATCCTGATCGAGGAGTGAAGCGGCGTGAGGCCGCTGGCCAGCGGCCGGGCGACAGGATATAGAGGGCGGATCGCCCCGCCAGCGGCAAGAGGCGGACAGGTGTCCCGGGGTTGAGGAAGGGGTCATGAAGGAAGTCCTGCGGGAACTCGAAAAGCGGCGTGCGCGGGCACGCGAGGGCGGTGGCAAGGCGCGCATCGAGGCGCAGCACGCGAAGGGCAAGCTGACCGCCCGCGAACGCATCGAGGTCCTGCTCGATGAAGGCTCGTTCGAGGAATACGACCTCTTCGTCGAGCACCGCTCGACCGACTTCGGCATGGCGAAGAAGCGTATCCCCGGCGACGGCGTGGTCACGGGCTCGGGCACCATCAACGGCCGGCTGGTCTTCGTCTTCAGCCAGGATTTCACCGTCTTTGGCGGCTCGCTGTCCGAGACCCATGCCGAGAAGATCTGCAAGATCATGGACATGGCGATGAAGGTGGGGGCGCCGGTCATCGGCCTCAATGACTCCGGCGGCGCCCGCATCCAGGAGGGGGTGGCATCGCTCGCCGGCTATGCCGAGGTCTTCGAGCGCAACATTCTCGCCTCGGGCGTGATCCCGCAGATCTCGCTGATCATGGGGCCCTGCGCCGGCGGCGCCGTCTATTCGCCGGCGATGACCGACTTCATCTTCATGGTGAAGAACACGTCCTACATGTTCGTCACCGGCCCCGACGTGGTGAAGACGGTCACCGGCGAGGTGGTCACCCACGAGGAGCTTGGTGGCGCCGTGACGCACACCACCCGCTCCTCGGTCGCCGACATCGCGTTCGAGAACGACATCGAGGCGCTCATGCAGACGCGGCGGCTCGTCGACTTCCTGCCCTTGAGCAACCGTACGCCGCCGCCGCAGCGGCCGAGCTTCGACAAGCCCGATCGTATCGAGAAGTCGCTCGACACGGTCGTGCCGTCCAATCCCAACAAGCCCTATGACATGCACGAGGTGATCCTCAAGGTGGTCGACGAGGGCGACTTCTTCGAGATCCAGCCCGATCATGCGAAGAACATCGTCACCGGCCTTGCGCGCATGGACGGGCGCACGGTCGGTATCGTCGCCAATCAGCCGATGGTGCTCGCCGGCTGTCTCGATATCGATTCCTCGAAGAAGGCCGCGCGCTTCGTCCGCTTCTGCGACTGCTTCGCGATCCCCATCCTCAGCTTCGTCGACGTGCCGGGCTTCCTCCCCGGCACGGCGCAGGAATACGGCGGCATCATCAAGCACGGCGCGAAGCTGCTTTATGCCTATGGCGAGGCAACGGTGCCCAAGATCACGGTCATCACGCGCAAGGCCTATGGCGGTGCCTATGACGTCATGAGCTCGAAGCATCTGCGCGGCGATCTCAACTATGCCTGGC
>JBHHTO010000218.1:0-4513 GCA_046753425.1 Rhodothalassiaceae bacterium
GATATCGACCATCCCGACATCGGGGATTTCATCTCCTGGAAAGTGCGGGAAGAGCAGAAGGTCGCGGCACTGGTTTGCGGCTCGAAGCTGTGCGAGCTGCACCTCAACCGCATCATGGAGGCCTGCCACGCCGAGCGCGACCGGCTCGGCGATGACGCCTTCGATCCCAGGAAGAACAAGGCGCTCAAGCGCGAAGTGATCGCCGCGCGCAAGCTGATGATCCCCGAGAATTATGTGCAGCGCGTGATCCAGTTCGCCGAGCAGGGCTACCGCCGGATCGATTTCGCGACCTACAACACCGACTGGGATTCGGAAGCCTATCTGACGGTGTCCGGCCAGAATTCCAACAACACCGTACGCGTCACCGATGCGTTCATGCAGGCGGTCGGGTCGAACGGCGACTGGAATCTTACCTGGCGCACCAATGGCGAGACGGCGAAGACGGTGAAGGCCGCGGAATTGTGGGACCAGATCGCCTATGCCGCCTGGTCCTGTGCCGACCCCGGCATCCAGTTCGACACCACCATCAATGACTGGCACACCTGCCCGGCCTCGGGACGCATCCGGGCATCGAATCCGTGTTCGGAATACATGTTCCTCGACGACACGGCGTGCAATCTCGCATCGCTCAACCTGATGCAGTTCCGGCGTCCGGACGGCAGCTTCGATATCGCCGGTTTCCGTCACGCGGTGCGCCTGTGGACCATCGTTCTCGAAATCTCGGTCCTCATGGCCCAGTTCCCATCGCGCGAGATCGCCGAGCTCAGCTATCGCTTCCGCACGCTGGGTCTCGGCTACGCCAATCTCGGCGGTCTCCTGATGTCGCTCGGGCTGCCCTATGACAGCGACGAGGGGCGCGCACTCTGCGGCGCGGTGACCGCGCTCATGACCGGCACCTCCTACGCCACCTCAGCGGAGATGGCGGAAGAGCTCGGCGCCTTTCCCGGCTTCGAGGAGAATCGCGCCCACATGCTGCGCGTGATCCGCAATCACCGCCGCGCCGCACATGGCGAGGCGACGGGCTATGAAGGGCTGCACACCCCGCCGGTGCCGCTCGATATCGCGAACTGCCCGGATTCGACTCTCGCCCACGCCGCGGCGGAGGCCTGGGACGAAGCGCTCGAGCTCGGCCAGCGCCATGGCTATCGCAATGCCCAGGCGACGGTGATCGCACCGACCGGCACGATCGGTCTCGTCATGGACTGCGACACCACCGGCATCGAGCCCGATTTCGCGCTCGTCAAGTTCAAGAAGCTGGCCGGCGGCGGCTATTTCAAGATCATCAACCGGATCGTGCCGCAAGCGCTCGACGTACTCGGCTATGACGAGGACGAGATCGCCGACATCGTGTCCTATGCGGTTGGTCACGGAACGCTCGCCGGTGCCCCGCACATCAATCACGAGACGCTGAAGGCGAAGGGTTTCGCGCAGGCGCAGATCGACGCGCTCGAGGAGAATCTGGAAAGCTCGTTCGACATCCGCTTCGTCTTCAACCGCTGGACCCTCGGCGACGGTTTCTGCCGCGATGTGCTCGGCTTCACGGATGAGCAGCTCGAGGATGTCGCCTTCGACCTGCTGGCCGCTCTCGGCTTCTCGCGAACCGAGATCGAGGAGGCCAATCTCTATGTCTGCGGTGCCATGACGCTCGAAGGCGCGCCGCACCTTCGGCCCGAGCATCTGCCGGTCTTCGACTGCGCCAATCCCTGTGGCCGCATTGGCAAGCGGGCTCTTTCCTGGGAGAGCCATATCCGCATGCTGGCGGCGGCCCAGCCCTTCATCTCCGGCGCCATCTCGAAGACCATCAACATGCCCAACAGCGCCTCGGTCGAGGACTGCAAGCGCGCCTACGAGATGAGCTGGAAGCTGGCGCTCAAGGCCAATGCCCTCTATCGCGATGGCTCGAAGCTCTCGCAGCCGCTGGCGACATCGCTGCTGACCGAAGAGGACCTTGAGGAGCTTCAGGACGACAGCGTGCCGCCGGGCGAGAAGGCGCAGGTCGTCGCCGAGCGCATCGTCGAGCGCGTCGTCACCGGACCGGTGCGGCGCAACAAGCTGCCGCAACGGCGCAAGGGCTATACGCAAAAGGCGCTGGTCGGCGGCCACAAGGTCTATCTCAGGACCGGCGAATATGACGACGGCTCGCTCGGTGAAATCTTCATCGACATGCACAAGGAAGGGGCCGCCTTCCGCTCGCTGATGAACAATTTCGCCATCGCGATTTCCATCGGCCTGCAATATGGCGTGCCGCTCGAGGAATTCGTCGATGCCTTCACCTTCACCCGCTTCGAGCCCTTCGGGCGGGTCGAGGGCAATGACGCGATCAAGATGGCGACCTCGATCCTCGACTATATCTTCCGCGAGCTTGCGGTTTCCTATCTCGGGCGCAACGATCTCGCCCATGTCGAGCCCGACGACATGCGCCACGACACCATCGGCGACGGTGTCGCGGAGCGACTGCCCGAGGCCGTCGGCGACGGCCTGTCGACGGCGCTCGACAAGGTGCTGAACCTCGCCTCGACCGGATATGTGCGTTCCAATCTCTATGTCCTCAACAATCACCGCGAGGGTGGCGGCGAGGGCCGGAGTGGGGGGACGAACGCCGGCGCGTCGCGATCGCGCTCTGCCACCTCCGCAGGTGCCGACCGCCGTGCCGAGGCGCGCCTGAAGGGCTATGAGGGCGATGCCTGCGGCGAGTGCGGCAATTTCACGCTCGTGCGCAACGGTACCTGCCTCAAATGCGACACCTGCGGTGCCACCAGCGGCTGCTCGTGATCGTGCCTCGCAAGAAGGCGCTTCGGCGACAATTTTACCGAATCTTTAGGGCCGCTCCCGGATAATCGGCATGCCTTTTCGCCGCCACCAATGCGTGCGGAGGGATGGGGAATGCACCTACTGATAGGGCGGCCATGGCCAGTGCACCGGCGGCAAAGCAGAGTATCCGAAGGGCCCCGGCGGGGCCGGCCCATGACATCGACGCCCAGCGCATTCTCGCCGATCTGCCGGTCGGCATCGCCGTCTGCGAGCTCGATCCGAAGGCCGGCCACCCGCTGGTCTTCACCAATGGCGCCGCGCGCGACCTTTTTCAGATCGACGAAAGCGCGGCCCGCCCGCCCGCCCTCGAGTCGGTGCCGCATCTCGAATATGGCGAGCCGCTTCTCGAGCAGTTCCGGTACGCCGCGCGTGCCCGGCGGCGCGTCGGCTTTGAATGGCAACTGCCGCATCGCGGCGGCACGCGACATCTCCAGTGCGACATCCTTCCCCTCGACAGCTCATCCGGAAGCGCCCCGCGCGTGCTGTGCATCGTCACCGATCGCACTGAGGAGCGCCGCGCGGCGAGCCGCTTGCTCGAGCAGGCACTGCACGACCATCTGACCGGCCTTCCGAACCGCAATGCCTTTCGCAGCCTGCTTGACGAGGTCCTGACCGCCTGCCGGGTGAGAGGGGACCGACATTGTGCGGTGCTCATTCTCAATGTTGACCGTTTCAACCGGATCAACGAGTCCTTCAGCCACGCCGTCGGCGACGCCTTTCTCGTCGAGCTGGCCGGCACGCTGCGCGATGCCATCAGTCCCTATGGCACCCTCGCGCGTCTGAGCGGCGACGAATTCGCTGTCCTCCTCCCGGACCTGCTGCATATCGAGCAGGCCCTTGAATGCGCCCGCGCCGTGCATGCTGCGATGGCTGCTCCACGCCGGATCGACGGCATCGAGGCGCACTGCTCGCTGTGCATCGGTATCGCCAGCACGCTGACAAGCCGCGCCTATCCGGAAAACATGATGCGGGATGCTCATATCGCCTTGCATCAGGCGAAGACCCATGGACGCGGCCGTACCGAGATTTACTGCAGCGAGCGGAACGCGACACATGGTGGGGCGATTGCGCTCGAGTCTGCATTGCGCCAGGCAATCGAGACGGAGGCCCTCGACCTTCATTTCCAGCCGATCGTCGCGCTCGATTCGCGGCGCGTGGTCGCCTTCGAGGCCCTGGCCCGCTGGACCCACCCCGAGTACGGACCCGTTTCGCCGGCAACGTTCATTCCGCTTGCCGAGGACAGTGGCCTTGTCGTGCCGCTCGGGCGCTGGGTCATGCGGGCGGCCTGTCGCCAGCTCCGTACATGGCAGGAAAAGCAACGCGGCCTCGATGGGCTGACGGTCAATGTCAATCTGTCAACGGTTCAGCTCCTCAATGACAAAGTGAGCGAGGCGGTGGCCGATGCCCTGCGATGCAGCGCGCTTCGACCGCAGTGCCTGCGACTCGAGATCACCGAAAGCGCGCTTGTGACCGATCCCGAGCGGGTTGCCGGCATCCTGCACCAGATCAAGGCGCTTGGTCCCTCTTTGGCGCTCGACGATTTCGGCACCGGCTATTCCTCGCTCAACTATCTGAGCCGCTTCCCGCTCGACTGCATCAAGATCGATCGCAGCTTCATCAGCCGTATCGATACCGATCCGCCGGCGGAGAAGATTTCGCGCATGATCTGCATGCTCGCCGAGATGCTCGGAGCGGGCCTCGT
>JBHHTO010000219.1:0-4401 GCA_046753425.1 Rhodothalassiaceae bacterium
CGGCATTCTCACCAGATCGCTCTTTTTCCCACGATCGGCCATCTGCTCTCTCTTTCCGTCAGCAGCGCAGTCGAAGTGGCGCGACGTCATTGTCGCCGCGCGCCGCTGAATTTGCAAGCAGGCCGTGCATGACGATTGGCGATCAACCATTCGCCGAGATCGACGCCACCGATCCGGCAGAATGACGGCTTCTACGATCTTGTCGATGTCCGCATCCCGGAGGGCAGCCTCTTGAAGCCGCGCTTTCCGGCCGCGCTATCCTGCCGTAGCCACGCGCTGGGGCGCATCTTCGACGTCCTTGGCGGACTGCTCGGCCAGCGGCAGCCCGAATTCCTCAATGCCGCCGGCTTCTCCTCCTCGCCGCATCTCATGTTCTCGGGATATGACGCGGACGGACGCTGGTTCCAGCTCTTCCAGATCGGCTTCGGCGGCATCCCGGGACGCCCCTTCGGCGACGGCCCCGACGGCCATTCGCTGTGGCCCGGTTTCACCAATGTGCCGAACGAGTTTCTCGAAAAATATTTTCCGCTGCGCATCGAGCGCTATGAGACGGTCCCGGATTCCGGCGGCGCCGGCAAGCATCGCGGCGGCAACGGCATTCACATGACCTATCGCTTCCTGCAGGCGGGAACCGTGTCGATCCACGATGACCGCTGGTTCACCTATCCCTGGGGCGTCAATGGGGGCACAGCGGGCATGCGCGCCCGCAAGCTGCTCGAGCGGGCCGACGGCGAGATGCGGGTCCTTGCGAACAAGGCCGACGACATCCGGGTCGAGCCCGGCGACCAGCTCCATTACATCACCTGGGGTGGCGGTGGCTGGGGCGACCCGCTCGAGCGCGATCCGGAACTGGTCGCACGCGAGGTGCGGCGCGGTCTCGTCACCCCCGAAGGGGCGCGCCGCTACGGCGTGGTGCTCGACAATCATGGCGGGGTCGATGCGGTGGCAACGGATGCCCTGCGCGCGGAGATGCGCCAGACGCGCGGCCCGATCGAGGTCTTCGATTTCGGTCCCGACATCGAGACCCTGCGCCGCAATTGCGAGGCCGAAACGGGATTGCCGGCGCCGCGCCCGCCCCGCTGGTAGACGCCGGGCGCAAACCGGCGCGGATTTCCGTCTTCGTCGCTGCGCATGGCGGAGAGATCAAGATCAAAGGCGAAAAGGGCCGCGGGCGCGACGACACCTGTCTTTCCGCCCATTGTCACGGAATGGCCGGGCCCGGCCTGGCGCCCTGACCGCCACCGCGCAGCGCCCGCGCGGCCTCCTGCGGGCAACCTGGAGGCGACCCGGCCTGCATTTTTGCTCAATGCAAAGGAGGAGCGATCAAGAAACAGGTGCGCTTGATGGAGGCCCGGGCCGGAATCGAACCGGCGTACAAGGATTTGCAGTCCTCTGCGTCACCACTCCGCCACCGGGCCACCCGGTCTTTGCGTCGCGGCGGCGATATAGCAAAGCCGCCCCGTTCGCGCAACGCCCGTCCGCGGTCGCCGGGATGTGGCGATGCGGCCGTTGTCAGTGTCCGCCTGTCTGGCTATAAGTCTGCCCCCACCCGTGACGTCGCGCGGACCTCCGCGTCGGTGCCGCCGGGAAGCGATGTGAAAGGACCGCAAGCGATGACAGAGCCAGGCCCGGGCGAGGTCGCCGCCCAGTCGCGCCGTTCGATGATTTCCGGCCAGATCCTGCCAAACCGGGTGCATGATCCGCGCGTACTCGATGCCATGGAATCGGTACCGCGTGAGCACTTCGTGCCCAAATGCCTGCGCGGCGTCGCCTATGTCGACGAGGATCTGGCGGTTGCGCGGGGGCGCTATCTGCTCGAGCCGATGATTCTCGCGCGGCTCGTGTCCGAGGCGGAGATCGCCCCCGACGACACCGTGCTCGATATCGCCTGTGCCACCGGCTATTCGACGGCGGTGCTGGCGCGGCTTGCGGAAACCGTGGTTGCGGTCGAGGAGGAGAGCGAGCTCGCCGCACAGGCGAGCGAGAAGCTCGCCGCGCTCGGTGTCGACAATGCGGTCGTGCTCGAGGCGCCACTGACCGCCGGCGCACCGAAGGAAGCGCCGTTCGATGTCATCCTTATCACTGGCGCCGTGGAGGTGATCCCCGAGGCCTTGACCGACCAGCTCGGCGAGGGCGGCCGTCTCGTTTGTGTCCGGCGCGAGGACGGCGTTTCGCGCGGCTGGCTCTATACGCGCAGCGACGGCGCCGTTGGCGGCAGACCGCTGTTCGACGCCTTCTCGCCCCTGCTGCCGGGATTCGAAGCCCCGCGCGGCTTCCGCTTCTAGGCTTCGCCCCGATTCGGCATGCCGAAAGGGGCGGGCGGACAAGACAGCGCTTGTGATCACATATGTCTTGCCGATATAGTCGGCCCCACGCCCGACCGGGGTCCGCGCGGCTGCGCGCGCTCCTGCGGCAAGAAACATCTCAGGCGGGGCAAAAGACCCCGACAGATGCGGCGAGGATGGTACCACGCCCCTGGCGCGGACAAGATGGAGGTACGACACGGATGGCTCGGAAGACACGTATATCGCTGACGGCTCTGGCAACGGCGCTGATCGCGACCGCACCGGCGGGGGCGGAAACGCTCAAGGAGGCGATGGCGGTCGCCTATGATTCCAATCCGGATCTGCTTGCGGCCCGCGCTTTCCAGCGCTCGCTCGACGAACAGGTGCCGCAGGCCATCGCCGGCTGGATGCCGCGGGTGACGGGTCAGTTCCAGCAGTTCTATTCCAAGAACAAGTCAAAGACCCTGCGTCTGACCGACGGCACCTTCGTCAATGACAACACCTTCAGCGGCTCGAACCAGACTCTGTCGGCGAACGCGGACATCGATTTCTTCCGCGGCTTTCGCAACTTCAACGCGCTCGGGGGAGCGAAGGCGACGGTCGAGGCGGGGCGGGCGAATCTGCTGCTCACCGAGCAGAATGTTCTGTTCGATGCCGTCAACGCCTATATGGACGTGCTGCGCGACGAGGCGGTGCTCCGGCTCAACGAGAACAATGTAAAGGTGCTCAAGCGGCAGCTCGAGGCGACCGAGGACCGGTTCCGCGTCGGCGAGGTGACACGGACCGATGTCGCCCAGGCCGAGGCCGCGGTCGCCGGCGCCGAATCGCAACGCATCCAGGCCGAGGCGACGCTCGCCACCAGCCGCGCCACCTATCGACGGGTGATCGGAAACTTCCCGGGGTCGCTCGAGAGCGACCCGCCCCCGCCGCCGCTGCCGGGGAATGAGGAGGACGCGGTGGAGATCGCGCTCGAGGAGAATCCGGCGGTGGTCGCGGCACGGTTCGAGGAACGGGCGGCCCGCTTCGACGTTGCCGAGGCCAAGGGTGCCGTGCTGCCGACCTTCAGTGGCTTTTACCGCTACAATCGCGGCAACCGGCCGTCGCTCACCTTCGACCCGCAGCAGTTCGGCTTCGTCGGCGCCAGCAATTTCTTCCGCGGCACGCAGGTCGGTGTCTCGCTCACCGTCCCCCTCTACCAGTCGGGAGCGGAATATGCGGAGGTCCGCCGGCAGAAGCAGGTCCGCAGCCAGCGCGTGCTGCAGATCATGGCCGCCGAACGGCAGGTGATGCGCGATGTGCGTGTTGCATGGGAGAATTATCGGGCGGCGCAGGCACGGATCGAATCCACGCAGGCGCAGGTGCGCGCCAACGAGATCGCGGTCGAGGGTGCACGCCAGGAATCGACCGTGGGCGCACGGACGGTGCTCGACGTGCTGCAGACCGAGCAGGTGCTGCTCGACTCCCAGGTCAATCTGGTGAGCGCCCGGCGCGACGAATATGTCGCGGCCTTCGCTCTGTTGCAGGCGATCGGGCGGCTCAATGCGGTGGCGCTCGGTCTGCCGGTCGAGATCTATGATCCGACGGGATATTACGAGAAGGTGAAGTACCGGCTCATCGGCTGGGGAACCCCGGGACCCGAGCTGGTGCCCAAGGACGCCTCGGATTGACAGAATTTTTTCCCGCCGTTAACCATCCTGAAGGGGATTGTGCGGCTAGATTCCCCGTCGCGGGCATGAATCCCGCCGGGCAGGAATTGGCAGGCCGATGAGCGAGGCTGCGGAAAAAGAACCGACAATGGAGGAGATCCTCGCCTCCATTCGCCGCATCATCTCCGAAGATGCGGACGAGGAGGCCGCGCCCGAAGCCGCGGCGACAGAGGCGCCTGCGGAGGAGGAAGCGGCAGCCGAGGTCGCGGAGGCACCGGCAGAGGAAGAGCCCGCTGCCGAATCCGAAGACGTGCTCGAGCTCACCGAACGTGCCGAGGAGGACACGTCCGAACCAGAACCCGAGCCCGAACCCGAGCCCGAACCCGAGCCGGAACCCGAGCCGGAGCCGGTTGCGGAAGAAGCGCCTGAGCCGGAGCCCGAACCCGCGCCCCAGGCGTTGCCCGCCGAAG
>JBHHTO010000220.1:0-4383 GCA_046753425.1 Rhodothalassiaceae bacterium
CTTGCCGTCCCAGGTGACACGATGGCGCAAGGGGTCGAGCGTCAGCTTGCCGCGCACCAGCGTGCGTTCGGCCTCGTCATCCTTGCCATCGTCGGCGCCCCGGGCCTTCGCCGCCTCGACCCGACGCAGCACGGCACGGATGCGTTCGATCAGGAGGCGCTGCGAGAACGGTTTGCCGACATAGTCGTCGGCGCCCATCTTGAGCCCGAGAAGCTCGTCGATCTCATCGTCCTTCGAGGTGAGAAAGATGACCGGCATGTCGGTCACCTCGCGCAGACGACGCAGCAGTTCCATGCCGTCCATGCGCGGCATCTTGATATCGAGCACGGCGAGATCGGCGGGACGCTCGCTCAGCGCGGCGAGCGCCTTGTCGCCGTCGGGATAGGTGCGCACGTGAAAACCCTCGGCCTCGAGCGCCACCGTTACCGAGGTGAGAATATTGCGATCATCGTCGACCAGCGCGATGCTTGCGGTCATGGCCTCCTCCTTCTCCGCACAATACTCCCCGCCGCCCCCGGGATCGAGACTTTCTCGCTGTGCCAAGCCATTGCGACAAAAGCGTGGCCGCCGGAGCGGGTTCAAGCGTCATCGCGCCCCTTTTCGCGCCGCCGCCAGCGCGTCCGCCAGGCGTACCGTGGCGCTGCCGCGGCGCTTTGGCTGCGGCTGACCCGGTGCCCGTGCCCATGCGGTGAGGAAGTGGACGTCGAAGTGCGCCTCGATACGCCCCTCCGCATCCGCATGCCGCTCGTGGTAGAGCGCCGCCGCGCGCTGCAGCAGTGCCGGTGAGGTCAGGCCCCGGTGGCGGGCATGAAGGACATTGGACTCGCCCATCGCCCGGAGATCCTGCATCAGCCGCAGGGCATCGGCATAGCTGACCCGGATGGTCTCGATATCGACCACCGGCATGGCGAATCCGGCGCGCTGCAGAAGCGCACCGAGATCGCGGATTTCGGCCATCGGCGCGACGCGCGGGCTGGCACCGCCACGCATCGCGATCTCGGCTTCCATGAGCGCCCGGCGCAGCGCCGCCAGCGTCTCGCCAGCGAAGAGGGCGGCAAGAAACAGGCCGTCCGGTCTCAGGACCCGGTGATACTGGACGAGCGCGCCGGGCAGGTCGTTCACCCAGTGCAGGGTCAGATTGGCGAGCACCAGATCAAAGCTGTGCGGCGCGAAGGGAAGCGCCTCCTCGTCAAGCGCGACGCAAGGTCCCGGAGCACCGCCAAGCCGTTCCGGCGCCAGATCGGCATAGACCGTCCGGGGCGCCGGCGGCCGCGCCCGGTCCTCCCAGCCGACGGCAAGCGCCAGATCGAAGCGGCGCGCGATATCATCGAGGCGCTCGCGCAGCCGGTGCGTGACCTCGCGAGGGAGGAACCCGGCCTCGGCCATGCGGGCGGCGGCGGCCGCCCGCCGCCGTCGCAGCAGCACGCGATCGAATATGTCACGGGGCCCGTCACTCATCGCCGCCTTCTCTAGCCGCCCTCGGCTCCGCTGTCACGCGGCCGCAACGCGTGCCTTGCCAGCCAGGCGCGCCTCGCCGATAGTGGCGGCGGCCGCAGATCGCGGCCGGGGGGAGGCGGAGCGGAGCGGGCAATGGCGGAGATGCATGCCCTGACCAGGATCGCGCTTGTGCTCGCGGCAGCCCTTGCGGGTTATTTCGCGGCCGCCGTCTTCACCGATGAGGCTCCCGTCGACGGGCCGGTCACGGTGGCGTCGCGGCCGCTCGATCTCTATACGCCACCGCGCCCGGAGCGCGCGCGACGGACTGGCGCCCTCGAATTCCTCGCCGGGCTCGAGCTCAAGAGCGACAGACCCGAATTCGGCGGATTCTCCGGTCTCGCCGTCGACACCCAGGGCACGCGCATCCTCGCCCTTTCCGATGGCGCCTTCTGGCTGTCTGCGCGCCTGCATCTTGAGGACGGCCTTCCCGTCAGCATCGCCGACGCGCGGATGGCGCCCCTTCGCGGGCCCGACGGCCCGCTTGTTGCGAAGGAGGATCGGGACGCCGAGGCTCTGATCGTCGTGCCTGGCGGCTTTGTCGTCGCCTTCGAGCATCATCAGCGACTCCTCTTTTATCCCGACACCGCGCCCTGGCAGGACATCCCGGCCGTGCTCCATGAGGCCGGGGAGCCCGTGCAGGTACCGGCGCAGGTGCTCGACAATCCGCGCAATGGCGGGCTCGAGGCCGGCGTCCGGCTCGCCGACGGGCGTCTGCTGCTGTTCTCCGAAGAGCGCCGTGCCGGCCCCGGGCTGAAGCGGGCCTGGCTTCTCGATCCCGGTGGGCACGTCGCGGCGCTCGCCTATGCGGCGCCCAAGGACTTCGGCGCTACCGCGGCGGCACGATTGCCGGAGGGCGACATCCTGCTCCTGCTCCGCAACTTCACGCGCGTTCGTGGCGTCACCGTGCTCGTGCAGCGCATTCCGGCGGGCGCCATTGCGGCCGGCTCGGTGCTCCGGGGTGAGGAGCTTGCCCGCTTCGCGCCACCGCTCACCGTCGACAATCTCGAGGGCCTCGCGGTGCGGCGCGACACAAGCGGGCGGACGCTCCTCTACCTCATTTCCGACGACAATTTCAGTCCGCTGCAGCGGACGATACTGCTGGTCTTTGCCCTCGTCAGCGACGGCCGTGAGATGCCCGGCCCCTGAGCCGTCGCCACGGCCGCGGGCTCATCTCGCGAGGCGAGGGCCAATCCCCAGGACGGATTGGCGCATGACGACCAAAGGTCGCCAGACGGACGGGATATGCGGCAGGCTCGCGCCCTCTCAGGCGTCCGTCTTCGCCGCCAGCTTTTTCCTGATCTCGGCCTTGAGGCGCCGCGCCTTGAGCGACAGATTGCGGTCTGGCGTCTTGAGGAGATAGCCGTCGAGCCCGTGCGCATGGTCGACGCTTCTGAGCGTGCTCGCCGCGATCCGCAGGCGCACCTGCCGCCCGAGCGCCTCGCTGGTCAGTCGCACCCGCGCCAGATTGGGCATGAAGCGCCGCTTGGAGCGGATATGGCTGTGGCTGACATTCATGCCCGTCGCCACCCGCTTGCCCGACAGTTCGCAAATGCGCGACATCTTCCCGTCCTCTCGCCTGGATTCGTCTATTGCGGAGCGCTCACGGCCCGCCAGTCGCGGCGGCTGTTACACGCTCGGACCGCAAGCGTCAAGTCTCCTCGGGCGCCCGCAGCTCGAGGCTGAGCGCATGAACCCGTTGGCGCAGCTCTTCGGCCAGCGCCGCGTGAACGAGGCGCTGCCGCTCGAGCCGGCTCTTGCCGCGGAAGATCGCGCTCACCATCACGACCCGGAAATGCGTCTCGCCTTCCGGACGTGCGCCGGCGTGGCCGCGATGCCGCGCCGACTCGTCGACGATCGCAAGACGGAGCGGCGCAAAGGCGGCGCGCAGCTTGTCTTCAAGTCTTCGGGCCACGGGCCCGCTTTCTCCCGGCGTCATCGCCGCCATGTCCCATTCTCCGCGCCATTCTTGTCTTGTGCGCTGCGATACCCGATATAGAGGCTCGTGGAAAGCAGGTGTGCCGGGCCGCAGTCGCTGCGGCGCCGCGTTCCGGATGTCTTAGGGAAAGATCGTGACAGCTACCGAAACTCTTTCGAACTATGCATTGCCAGACAGCAGGGTCCAGGTCCGCGAGGTTTTCGGCCTCGACCTCGACATGGAGGTTCCGGCCTTTTCGGAACCGACCGAGCATGTACCCGACCGGGACGAGGCCTATGTCTTTGATCCCGAAACGACGGCCGCCATCCTCGCCGGCTTCGCGCACAATCGCCGGGTGATGATCCAGGGCTATCACGGGACCGGCAAATCGACCCATATCGAGCAGGTGGCTTCGCGTCTCAACTGGCCCTGCGTGCGCATCAATCTCGACAGCCATATCAGCCGCATCGATCTCGTCGGCAAGGACGCCATCGTGCTGCGCGACGGCAAGCAGGTGACCGAATTCCGCGAAGGGCTTCTTCCCTGGGCCCTGCAGACTCCGACGGCGCTGGTCTTCGACGAGTATGACGCCGGGCGGCCCGACGTCATGTTCGTCATCCAGCGCGTGCTCGAGGTCGAGGGACGCCTCACCCTGCTCGACCAGAACCGGATCATCCGGCCGCATCCCGCCTTCCGTCTGTTCGCCACCTCGAACACCGTCGGACTTGGTGACACGACCGGCCTCTATCACGGCACGCAGCAGATCAACCAAGGCCAGATGGACCGCTGGAACATCGTCGTCACGCTCAACTATCTGCCGCACGACACGGAGACCGAGATCGTGCTCTCCAAGGTCCCGACCTACCGTAGCGAGGAGGGGCGGAAGACCGTGTCGCAGATGGTGCGCGTCGCCGACCTCACGCGCGCCGGCTTCATCGCCGGCGACATCTCGACCGTGATGAGCCCGCGCA
>JBHHTO010000221.1:0-4314 GCA_046753425.1 Rhodothalassiaceae bacterium
CAGTGCGCCAAGGTGCGCGCGCTCGGTTGCCGGCTCGGCCAGGGCTTTCTCTTTTCCCGACCGTTGCCGGCTGCGGCGGCGGAAAGGCTTCTCGCCTCCTGAAAGCGCTTGAACGGCGCCCCTTCGCCCCCACATAATCGCCGCAGTCAGCAAGGAGAGAGGGCATGGCGAAGAAGACGGCGGAGAATCCGGAAGGGACGACGGAAGCGGCGGCGGCGACGAAATCGACATCCGCCACATCCTCCGCCTCGCGCGCGAAGAAGGCCGGTTCCGCTCCCGCGAAGGCGGCGAAAACGGCGAAGCGGACGGCAAAAGCCGCCGCCTCGGCTGGGCGCCCGGCAGCGGCGAAGAAGCCGGCGGCCAGGAAGGGCGCGACCGCCGCTGCATCACAGAGCCGCAAGCCGAAGGCGACCGCGAGCAAGACCGCGACGGCGAGGCGCTCAGCGAAGAAGCCGTCGGAAACGGCGGCACCCGAGCCATCCGCAGCCGAATCCGCCGGCGCCTATGCAGGCCCGGAGGCGTCCGCCACGGAGAGGACAGGCAACGACACCGCGCCGCGCGCCACGGCGGAGATCTGGCGCGCGCTTGGCGTTCTCGGCTTCGGCACACTCTCGATCACGCTCGTCGGGCTCGCGACGCTTGCCGGCCTCGTCCAGTCGGGCCTGCGGGCCACGCGGCCGGATTCGGCCACGGCGCTCGACGGATTTCAGAAGGCGCTGACCGCCTATCTGGCCCAGATCACGCATTATCTGGGGAGCCCGGACCCACAGGCGGAGCCGCCCTTCCCCTTTTCCGACTTTCCCGACCCGCCCTCGCCCGGAGAAGACGGGACTGGCTGAGCGAAGGGCAAGGGGCGGTCCTTTCAATCGCTAACCGTAAGGGCGCGGAAGCACCAGCGGCAGCGGCAGCGTGCGCGCTCGGCGTCGTACCGGATCTCGTTGCTCTCGAAGGAGAGTTCGATCAGCGCATGGCCCGGGATGGCGATGTCGGCATCGTGCAGGCAGGCGACGATGGCGGCCCCGAGTGCGGCTGCCTCCGCCTCGTCACAGGCGAGCTCCGCGGCCAGACGGATCTCGTGCTCCTGCCCGTCGAAAGTCGCCGAGTGCCAGGCCCGCGCGTGCCAGCGCTCCAGGCTTACAAGGTCTCCCGGCCGCCGCCCTGCTTCGCCACTCCCGTCGCCGCGATACGCCGCGCACCAGGCGCCGACGGCGCGGTCCGTCTCGAGCTTCGCGAAAATTCCCCGCCGCAGCGGCCATGATGCATCGGCTCCCATCGTCGCTCTCCTCCTTGCCAGGCGCACAAAAAAGGCCGACACCGAATGGTGCCGGCCCGGTTGATCTATTTATCCGCTTATCCGTTTTGGTACGTTTTTCTTTCCCCTTTGTCAAGGGTCTCGCGCATTCAATTCAATGAACAGATCCACTGCCCGCCCCAGTTGCGCACGGGCCCAGCCATTGCGCCGCCGCCAACGGCGATCGACACTCGCGAAACTGGCACCGTCGACGAGCAGCGACAGGACGGCCTCCAGATTGCCACCATCGCCCCTGACCCTCTGCGCCCACTGCCGGAACAGGCGGGCGGTCTCCTGGTCGCGTTCCGGCCCGGCAAGCGATTCCGATGGCGGACGCCGACCGGACCGAATAGGGCTGCCCGAGTCCGGCCGCATGCCCGATGCCCAGCCGCGGCCGGCCAGTCGCTCCAGGCCGCGCTCAAGCTCGCGCGCCGCGCACAGTGCCTCGCGCGGTGCTTCGCGGCGGAACCGCTGCAGACCGCCCCGACCGCGCCGTGTCACCGCCACGGCCTCCTCCCTTTCTTGTTTATCACTCGACGACACTACCATAAGTAGGCCGATCCTATCGCGGCTTTTTCCTATTGCCAAGCGGCTTGTACCTATTGCCTCGATCGAGGGGGCGGACTAGGCTTGCCGGGTGAAGGACAGCACCATATCCGACAGCGAGGCTCGCGAGCGTCTGGATCATCTGATCCGGACCACGCCGGGCGCCAGCTATGCCTCGGTTTCCGCCCTCATCGGGCGCAACCACGCCTATATCCAGCAATATATCCGGCGCGGCCGTCCGCGGCGCCTGAACGAGGTCGACCGGCGCAGGATCGCGTGCCATTTCTCCGTCCCGGAAAGCGAGCTCGGGGCGCCGCCACCAGACCCCCGCGCCGGTCCGGCGGAACGACCCGGGGCCGTTCCCGATCTCGTGCTCGTCCCTTGCCTTGGCACGGCACGGGCTACCAGCGGCGGCATGCAAGAGGCCGCATGCGAGGCGACACGTCCCTTCGATGCGGGACAGCTCGCCGGACTCACGGAAAACGGGGCGCAGGCACTCGTCGTCTGTCGCGTTCACGGCGATTCGATGGAACCGACGCTGAGCGACGGTGACGAGGTCCTGGTGGACACCTCGGAGACCACCGCGCGGCGCGACGCGATCTTCGCCATCCGCCATGCCGGGGTGCTGCAGATCAAGCGGCTGTCGGTGAATCCCGTCACCGGTCGCGTGACGCTGCGCAGCGACAACCCACTCTACGAGTCGTGGCCCGACTGCGACCCCGCGGCGATCGAGGTCGTGGGCCGCGTCATCTGGGCCGGGCGTCGTCTCTAGCGCCGCCGGAAAGTCCCTCGAGCTCGCGATAGAGCACGCCGCTGGCCGCGAAATCGGTGAAGAAGCCGTCGATGCCGAGGGCGAGAAAGCGGCGGTACTCGGCGTCCGGAGAGGGAAATCCCGGCGGCGTCCGGTCGTCGCGCAGGGTCCAGATATGGACCGCGAGCCCGGCCGTGTGTGCCCCTGCAACAAAGCCGCTGTCCGTTCCGTCGGGATGCAGCAGGAGGGCCTTGGACGGCCCGATGGCATCGGCAAACCGGGCGATCTCGGCAAACGGCAGCGGCGGGTCATAGCTCAGGGGCACGCCCGCCGCATCCGTTTCCGGCTCGATGAGGAAGACGAGCCGGATGCCCGTTTGCGACCTCAGCCGGCGCAGGATCGGCGCCTCGAAGGACTGGATAAAGACGGGGTCGTTGCGGCCACGGTACCCATGCCTTGTCAGACTGGCGAGGAGCGGCGGCACGAAATCGAGCCCGCGGCTTTCGAAATAGGCCGGATGCTTGGTTTCGGGATAGACGCCGATGCGTCGTCCGCGGCGCGCGCTTTCCGCCTCTGCGAGCGCAAGAACTTCCTCGAATGTCGGGATCGCAAAGCGGCCGTCGAATTCATGCGATCGGTCAGGGAATGCCTGTCGCGCCCGCAGGGTGCGGATCTCGGCGAGCGTGAAATCCTCGCTCCACCAGTCGCTGCGACCGTCGATCTCACGCTTGCGGTCGGCAAACTCGGGGTGGTCCGCGACATCGGTCGTGGTCGAGAGAAAATGATCGTGGCGGGCGATCAGATGACCGTCGGCAGTGAAGACAAGATCGGGTTCGATATAGTCGGCGCCAAGCTCGATCGCGAGCCGATAGCCCTCGAGTGTGTGTTCCGGAAGATGGCCAGGCAGGCCGCGATGGGCGATGACGACGGGAGGCGCACCGTCAAGTGTGGCATGAGGCCAGGCGGATGCCAGAAGCGCCATCAGCGACAGGACTCCCTGAATCAGCAGCACTCCCGACACTATCTCCTCCCTCCGTCATCCCTGGCAAGTCGTCGCCGGCATAGGAGGCCCGGCGGCCACAGCATGGCATCCACGATTTTGTGATGTCACCCTGTCTTTTCCCGTGGCGCCGGGAATGCTAATGCCGGCGACACTTCAATGGCCATTGGTTTGTCACCCATGCCCGACGCGCTCCTGCCCGCATCCGCGGCCCGCTTTCGCGATCCCGACCGCACCGCGGCCGGCGAGCCGCGGGCACGGGTCGATCTGGTCGCGCTGAGGACCCTCTGGTTCAACACCGGGACGCTGTGCAACCTCGCCTGCTCCCACTGCTATATCGAATCGACGCCGAGGAACGACGCCCTCGTCTATCTCCGGCGCGACGAGGTGCGCGCCTATCTCGACGAGATCGCCGGCAGCGGCCTGCCCACCGGGGAGATCGGGCTCACCGGCGGCGAGCCCTTCATGAATCCCGATATCGTGCCGATCATGGAGGACGTGCTCGAACGTGGCTTCCGCCTGCTCGTACTCACCAATGCCATGACGCCGATGTGGCACCGGCGGGCGGCCCTTCTCGACCTCAAGGCGCGCCACGGCGACCGCCTGACGCTGCGCGTCTCGGTCGATCATTTCCGGCGCGAGCGCCATGAGGAGGAGCGGGGGCCGCGCTCCTGGGAGCCGATGCTGCGCGGCCTGCGCTGGCTTTCGGATGAAGGCTTTGCGGTG
>JBHHTO010000222.1:0-4314 GCA_046753425.1 Rhodothalassiaceae bacterium
CGGACGATGGCCTCGGCATCAGGGACGAGGGCGCCGACCTCGTCCTCGCCGACCTCGCCCACGACGAGGAAGGGATCCTCGTCGATGAGGCGTGCGCACAGGCCGCCCTTCTGCAGATAGTCACCGACATCTGCCGGGCGATCCTCGATGCGGCCGGCAAAGGGGGCGCGGATGGCGGTCTTCTCGAGCGCCAGCCGCGCCTGCTCGGCCTGCGCCTCGGCCGCCTCGTAGAGTGCCTTTGCCTGCGCCACCTGGAGCGCCGAGCGATGGCCCTTCCTCGCCAGTTCCCGTGCCGCGTCATATTCGAGGCGCCGCTGTTCCCGGAGCGCCATTGCCTCCTCGAGCCGCGCCTTGCGGTCATCCGCCGCGAGACGGCAGATGACCGTATCGGCATCGACGAGCGCCCCTTTCTTGACCGGCGTCGCCTCGACCCGACCCTCGATCTCGGCCTTGAGATCGACGGCCCGGACCGCCTCCGTGCGCCCGCGGATCAGGACGTGCTGGGTGAAACTCTCGGCGACGATGTTCCGCGCCCGGACCGTGAAGGTCTTGGCCTCGTTCGCGGTTGCCGCAACCGGCGCCTCTTGCCTGGAAAAGAGCACTCCGGACAGGACCCAGAGCACAAGAAGCGCCAGTATGCCCAGCGCAAGCCGAACTGATTTCGTCATTTTACTACTCACCGGCTTTGTGCCGGCTTCCTCTCGCTGTCAATTCCCCCGGTCTCACTGGGACCGGGGAGGCCTTGCCGCGGTGCCGTTCGTCTTGCAGCCGATTGTGTCTATTCCGCGGCCTCGATCGTATGTCCGAGCGCGCCAAGAAGCCGCTCGCGATGCGCCCTCAGATAGCGCAGCGCCGCCTCCTGGGTCGCGATCCCGTACTCGATCACGAAGCGCGATACCGCCGAGACGTCCTCCTCGAGCAGCGCCTTGAGCTCGGCGATCTTCTTCTCGTGCTGCGCCACGCGCTCGTCGATCAGGTCCCGCACCCGTTCCGGCGACACCGCCTCGGCAAAGAGAAGGGCGGCGAGGAATTCCGAACGGTGGCGGTCTGGCCCCGGATCCTTGCGCAGGGTGTCGCGGAGCGCGGCGCGGCCGGCCGGCGTCAGGCTGTAGACCTTCTTGTCGGGCCGCTTGTCCTGCGCCTCTTCGCGGCAGCTGACGAGACCCTCCTCGGTGAGCCTGGTGAGCGCCGGATAGATCGAGCCGTAGCTCGCCTCGCTGAAGAAGCTGAAGCTGCCTTCGGCGACCATCTTCTTGATCTCGTAGCCGCTGGCATCGCCGAGAGCGAGGATGCCAAGGCAGAGCGTTCGCACGTCCATGGTGATTTTACTCCAACGATAGTATCAACTTGATATATCTTATGGGGTGACTGGCGGCATTTGTAAAGGCCCAATGCCGCCCGCGGCCGCCTGTCGTGGAGCCGTTTACCTTCCGCTAAAGCGTGTGGCGCTAGGATGCGGGCATGGTTTCGGGTTTCGGCAACATGTCGGTGGCATTGTGCCGGTCGCGCCATCGCGGGCGGCGGCAATTGCTGGTGCGTGCTGTCTCGAGTCTCGTCCTGCTCGCCTTTCTCACCGGTTGCGGATCGACGGGGTCGGCACCGCCCGGGCTTTATGTGGCCAGTGCGGGTGGCGGCAGCGCGGTGCGGCTTGCCGAGCTGTCGCAGCGCGTGGCGGCGCTCGAGGTGGCGCTCAAGGAGGCGCATGACAACCGCTTGCGGCTCGAAACGGGAACGCGTCAGGCGCTTGCGGACCGCAAGCGCTTGCTGGCCGAGATCGAGGCGCTCAAGGCGTCGGCGGCGAAATCGGACCGCGCGCAGGAACATCAGATCGCCGCGCTGGTGCGTCGCATGGACGCGCTCAGCGCCCGCCTCGGTGAACTCGAGTCGGTGATCGGCAGCCTCAAGCAGGCGGCGCAGGCGGCGGAATCCGAGGCCCGCGCAGTGCGCGCGCTGATCAATCAGGAAGCGGTCAGGGATCTCGATGCGGCGGACGGGGCAAGTGCCAGCGCCCTTGCCGCGGCGGCCGAGGGAGAGACCTTTGGCGTGCACCTCGCCTCCTATCGCGATGCGGAGAAGGCGCGTGCGGGCTGGCAGGTTCTGCTCGATACCTATCCGGAGCTTCTCAAGGGCCTGACGCCGCGGCTCGAGCCCTTCGACCTCGGCGCGCTGGGCGGGCGCTATCTACGGCTCGTCGCCGGCCCCTTTGCCGATGTCGCGCCGGCGCGCGCGCGTTGCGCGGCATTGCGCGCCGCCGGCGCCTTCTGCCAGGTCGCGGCCTTCAGGGGTACGCCGCTCGGATAGCGGCAAGGGAGTGGCCGCCGCCGGTGCGCACCCGGCCGGCAGTTGATGTCGCATCGGAAGCAGGCCGGATGCCGCGCAGGCCGGCGAGCGCGACGAGCAGCAGCAGGGCGAAGAAGAACAGTCCGAGGGCGTGCAGCAGGATCGTCATCGGGGCGACTCCGAAGTTCATGATATGTTCCGCAGTCTAGCCCGATCGTCATCAAAGGCAAGAACAAAAAACGAACATATCCTGTTTCCGACAGGAATGGGCGCGCCGATGGCGACAGGCGGGGGGCGCCGCGGCGATTCGCAATGGGTCTTCGTTGCGGATGAAGCTTGCCGGCGAGCTGTCGGCGGCGCTGGGGATGGATGCCCCGGGAGGATTCGAACCCCCACTAACGGAACCAGAATCCGCTGTCCTACCATTAGACGACGGGGCAATCGCTGGCGCGCCTTATGAGCGATCGCACCGCGGCTTGTCAATGCCTTCGCGGCGCCAGGGCCGGCCCGATTTGGACTGGCGCACCGCGGTCACCGGATGCTAGGATGCCCGGCAAGTGCCGGGCCATTGCGTCCGCGACCAGGACGGGTTTGAGAGGTGGACATCGTGCCACGGGATCACGGGCCGGCGCCTGTGTCCGCGCCGGAGAGAGAGGATCGCCGAGCCGGGCGCAGCCGCAGCCGCGCGGTCTACAGCGCTCTTGATCTCGGAACCAACAATTGCCGGCTTCTGATCGCCCGTCCGGCGCGCAACGGTTTCCGCGTCATCGACGCTTTCTCACGAATCGTGCGCCTCGGCGAGGGACTGTCGCAAAGCGGCGCGCTGTCCGATGCGGCGATGACGCGCGCCATCGCGGCGCTCGACATCTGTGCCCGCAAGATCCGCCGCCGGCGGGTGACCTGCATGCGGGCGGTGGCGACCGAGGCCTGCCGCAGCGCCGCCAATCGCGAGGCGTTCCTGCGCCGGGTGAAGGCCGAAACCGGGCTCAATCTCGACATCATCTCCGCCGCGGAGGAGGCGCGCCTGGCGGTCGTCGGCTGCCAGGCCCTGCTCGATCCTTCCTGTCGCGATGCCCTCGTGTTCGATATCGGCGGTGGCAGTACCGAGCTCATCCTGGTGCGCCGGACGGGTCCCGACCGCCTGCGCATTCGCGGCTGGATATCAATTCCCTTCGGCGTCGTGAATGTTGCCGAGCGATTCGGGCTCGGCCGCCTGCACGAGGAGGATGTGACGGCGATCATCGCCCTCCTGCACGGGGAAATGGAGGATTTCCGACGGCGCATGGGC
Organism: Rhodothalassiaceae bacterium; assembly: GCA_046753425.1. Lineage (GTDB taxonomy): Bacteria > Pseudomonadota > Alphaproteobacteria > Sphingomonadales > Rhodothalassiaceae > J134. Next base: position 3,569 of record JBHHTO010000222.1, read on the forward strand.
AACGGCGCCGCGGCCGGCGACGGGGAGCTGCTGCTGCTCGGGACCTCGGGCACCGTGACGACGCTGGCGAGCCTCGCCCTCGGCCTGCCGCGCTACGACCGGGCGCGGGTCGATGGTGTCTGGCTCGCGCTCGCGGAGATGCGCCGCTTGGCTCGCGAGGTGGCGCTGATGGACCATGAGGCGCGCCGCCGGCAGCCCTGTATCGGGGACGAGCGCGCCGATTATGTCGCCGCCGGTTGCGGCATCCTTGCCGCCATTCTCGATGCCTGGCCCGCCACCCGCCTGCGGGTGGCCGACCGCGGCATCCGCGAAGGCATCCTGCGCGGCCTGATGGGGATCTCGCATCTTGAATCGCCGCGTCGGCGGGCGAGGGGGGCTGGATGAGCCCGACAGGCCGCGGATCGCGCGGAGCGCGCCGGCGCATGCATGTGCGCGTCCGTACCGCCCGCGGGCGGCGCCTGTCCTCGACGCGCTGGCTCGAGCGACAGCTCAATGACCCCTATGTGAGCGAGGCGAAGCGCCTCGGCTACCGCTCGCGGGCCGCCTTCAAACTGATCGAGCTCGACGAGAAGTTCGGCCTTCTCAAAGCAGTGCGCGCGGTGGTCGATCTCGGTGCCGCGCCCGGCGGCTGGACACAGGTTCTCGTCGAGCGGCTCGGCGGCAGCGCCCGGATCCTCGCGGTCGACATCGCCGCATTCGAGCCGGTTCCCGGTGCCGAGTGCCTGCAGCTCGATTTCCTGCAGCCC
>JBHHTO010000223.1:0-4302 GCA_046753425.1 Rhodothalassiaceae bacterium
CGGGATTTCCGCTTCCACATTCTGAATTCGGCCACCATCCGGCCGCTGCCGGCGACCACCCTGCGCCCGGCGACCAGCGTCCTCGCCCGGGTGGAATGCCGTGCTGAGGCACGGCGTCGCGCCGCCTGAATTGCCGCGCCACGCGGTAGCGGGCGGCTGTCGCTGCCGGTTGCGCGGCGCACGCAGACGGGGAGCAGACCGCGGCGGATGCGGCCCCTGGCGTCACATTCCCGCGAGCCGCCTTTCCCACGCGAGGGCATCGGCGACGATACGATCGAGGTCATCGAGCCGCGGCTGCCAGCCGAGCGCCTTGCGGATCGCACCGGCATCGGAGACCAGCGCCGGCGGATCACCGGCACGACGTGGACCCTCGTGGATCGCGATCGGCGCTGCGTTCGCCCGCGCCACCGCAGCCAGCACCTCGCGCACCGAGTAGCCCCGGCCGTAGCCACAGTTGAAGCGCAAGAGGCGCGCGCCCTCCTGCCGCAGCCCCTCGAGCACCGCGACATGCGCGTCAGCAAGGTCACTGACATGGATATAGTCGCGCACGCAGGTGCCGTCGGGGGTCGGATAGTCGGTGCCGAAGATGGTGATCGCGGGACGTTTGCCGACCGCGACCTCCGAGGCCACTTTGATGAGATGCGTCGCATTCGGCGTCCGCTGCCCAGCCCGGCCCGCCGGGTCGGCGCCGGCGACGTTGAAATAGCGCAGGATCGCGACCCGCATTGCGCCGCCGGCCGCCACCGTGTCCTCGAGCATGCGCTCGGTCATCAGTTTCGACCAGCCATAGGGATTGATCGGCACCGTCGGCGCCGTCTCGTCGACCGGACTGGTCTCGGGGATGCCGTAGACGGCGGCGGTCGAGGAGAAGACAAAGCGCGCGATTCCGCTCTCGCGCGCGGTGGCGATCAGCGTGGCGCTCACGGCCGTGTTGTTGCGATAGTATTTGAGCGGGTCGGCGACCGATTCCTCGACCCGCACGCTGCCGGCGAAATGCAGGATCGACTCGACACCGTGCGCGGCGATGACCTCCCGAACCGCTCCCAAATCGGCGATATCGGCAACAATGAGGGGCACACCATCCGGCACCGCCTCCCGGACACCGTTCGACAGATCGTCGATGACGACCACCGGACAGCCTGCATCACGCAGGGCAAGAACCGCGTGGCTGCCGATGAATCCGGCGCCCCCGGTCACGAGCACGGTGCCGTCGGGCATGAACGATCCCCCTCCCTATCGCCACGGACCGGCCATCCCTAGCCCGCCGCGCGCAGGGGATCAAGGCGCCTCAGTGCAGCCGGAAATCGCCCTCGGCAATCCGGAACTCCGCCGGCGTGGCCAAGGCCGCCGAGGCGACCCTTACCGAATGCAGCTTGCCGTCCAGATTCTTGTGCCAGAAGTCGAGAAAGCGCCGCAGCACCGGAAAGCGCGGTGCGAGGTCAAGCTCCTGCCAGATGAAGGCCTGCAGAAAATCCGGATGGTCCGGCATATGGTAGAAAATCTCGGCCGTCGCCAGCCGATAGCCGAGCATCCGCCGCTCCATCTCGCTGAGGTCCCGTTCCCGCGCAAATGGATCTGTCATGATGTCACGCATACCGAACTCCAACCATGTCGTTCCTTGCAGCCCCGAAAGAGCCACCTTGAATGTGGGAGATTCGGAGCGCGAACGCAATAATATTCCGAATATCTCTAAGATTTCGTTATTAAATTAGTAGCAGCCGCCGGCGGTGGCTGCCAATCATGCGCCCAAGCCCCGGATCCAGTCCGCGATCTCCGCAAGTGCAGCGCGGGCCTCGGGCACGACGCCGCCCATGTTGAGAAAGCCGTGGATGAGCCCCTCCCAGCGCCGGTGCGTGACGGCGACCCCGGCCTGCCGCAGTTTCTCGGCATAGGCCTCGCCCTCGTCCCGCAGGGGATCGAGGCCGGCAGTCAGGATATAGGCCGGCGGCAAAGCGCGGTGGTCAGGTGCGCACAGTGGCGAGACACGCCAGTCGGTGCGCAGACTCGCGTCGGGGATATAGGCCTCGGCGAACCAGCGCATGGTCTCGCGCTCGAGGAACAGGCCCTCGCCGAAGGCCTCGAAGGAGGGGCGGACGCTCGCCATGTCGGTGACCGGGTAGATGAGCACCTGACCGGCAAGGGAAGGGCTGCCGGCATCGCGCGCGTGAAGCGCCGTCACGGCCGCGAGATTGCCGCCTGCCGAGTCGCCGGCGACGATCAGCCGCGCGGGGTCGGCGCCGAGATCCGTGGCCGCCGCCGCGGCCCAACGTGTGGCAGCGACGGCATCCTCGACCGCGGCGGGAAAGGGGTGCTCGGGCGCAAGCCGGTAATCGATCGAGGCGACGACCGCTCCCGCCCGGTTTGCGAGATGTCCGGTGACGCGGGCATAGACGCGGCTCGAGCCGATGACGAAGCCACCGCCGTGGAAGAAGACCACCAGCGGCAAGGGCCCGTCCGGTGGATCCTCGGGCCAGAAAATGCGCACCGGAACCGGACCGGCGCCGCCCGGGATCATGCGCTCCTCGACGCGCCCCACCGGCGGCGGCGGCATATCCAGTGCCGGCGCCAGGGTCTCGAAAAGCTGCCGCGCCGCAGCCGGCGTCATTTCGTGGATTTTCGGCGTCCCGCCCTGCTCGAGGAAGGCGAGGACACGGCGGACGGACTCGGTCGCCTCGTGCGGCAGGTCGTTCATGCGGATTCCCCTCTTTCGCCCCTGATCCACTTCCCGGCCTCGGCGACGGCGGGGCCGGCATCCTTCATGACCCGCGCGAAGCCAAGGAAGCCGTGCGGCTGCGACGGGTAGCAATGAAAGGCCACGCGGCCCCCGGCGCTCGTGATCCGTCGCGCATAGTCCTTGGCTTCCTCGCGCAATGGATCACGCCCACCGACAGCGATATGGGCGGGAGGAAATCCGGCCGGAATGTCGGCCCGGAGCGGCGACAGGAGCGGATCGTCAAAATTGCCGTTCTGCCCCAGTACGAGCCGGCGAAACTGCTCGAGCGCCCGCTGCTCGAGCCGCGCGAGCCCGCGCCAGCCCTTGCGACGAAACCGCGCCCGCCCGAGATCGGTGGCCGGATAGAAGAGCACCTGCCCGGCCACCGGACGGCCCTCTTCGGCAAGCAATCGCGCGATGACAGTGGCAATCGTGCCACCCGCCGAATCGCCGGCGAGCATGACCCTGTCCGCATCACAGGCGAAATGGTCGGCGTGGTGCCAGGCCCTGAGCGTCACCGCCAGCCCGTCCTCGAGTGCGGCCGGATAGGGATGCTCGGGCGCGAGCCGGTAACCGACCGAGAGCACCGTCGCGCGCGCGGCATTGGCAAGTGCCCGCGCCACGCCATCATGGCTGTCGAGGGAACCGGAGATGAAGCCGCCGCCATGAAAATAGATGACGAGCGGTGCCGGCGGCGCGGCACCGAATCCGCGATAAAGACGGCAGGGAACCGCGTCCCGGCCGCTGCCGATCTGCAGGTCGCGGCATTCCGCCACCGGCACCGCACCGAATCCGAAGACACGTGTCACCGCCTCTTCGAGCGCGCGAATGGCCGCGACCGGGAGCCGGGCCGGATCGAAAGACGCCATACCGCCGGTGCCATCGTCCCCGAAGGCCCGGTGCAGCCGCCCCATGGCGAGGCCAAAGCCATAGGGGTCTCCGTGTCCTACCCGCATTCTCATCCTCTCGAAGCGATCCCGCTCATCGCCCGGCTCCGCTGTTATCCACCTTCCGCCAGATATGCAAGGCGGGCAAGACCCGTTTCGATCCGCTTGTGGCGGCGCCGAACGTCGAGCGGTGCAAGCAGCCGTCCGACGGCGCTCTCATGGCGGCGGATCTCGCGCCAGCGGAGGCGGGTTCCCGCTCCCTCCGGCCGTAGCGTCAGCACCAGACGGGCGACGGTTCCGGCGCCCCTGCGCTCGAGTTCGAGCCGCCGCTCCGGCAACACCGATGTCCAGCGCTCCTCGATCTGCCAATGGTCACGGTCGTGCCGCAGATAAAGCAGTTGCGTCGATCCGGCGCTGCCGGCGCTGCCGGTGAGCGGCGCGATGTCGATGAGGTCCGGCTCCCAGGCGAGCCGGCCTTCCCGGGTGGCAAGAAGCGCGAACACCCGCGCCGGCGGTGCCGCGATCCCGGACTCGACATCGATGCGCCAGACCTCGCGATGGAGCAGCCAGGCCGCGGCCACGGCGGCGGCCGCCAGCACAATGACAAGGAGCGCGGCGACGAGCCCCCGGCGCGCGGGCATCCCTTGCCGCATCATGCCGCCCCTCCCTTGCCACCTGCCGCCCGCCGCAGGAGCTCGGCCT
>JBHHTO010000224.1:0-4274 GCA_046753425.1 Rhodothalassiaceae bacterium
AGCGGGTTGGGGATCAGCACCAGATGCGGGTCGGCGGCAAGCGCCTTCAGCCGCGCCGGGTCGTCGGCCACATCGGGCGTGAGGCCGGGCATGTCCTGGATATTGTCACCGACCGACAGGAGGATTTCCGCCGGCACCGCCCAGATCGCCTTGCGCTGTGCCTGTTCGGCCGGATCCGCAGGCCAGGCCCAGCAATGCTCGGCCTTGCCGGCCTCGACAAGGCGCCGGCGGCGATCCTTGTCATTGGCATAGCCATAGCGCGCCCATTCGACCGGGTTGTTGCGCTGCCGGTCGGCGGCACTGTGGCCAAGGACGCAGACCGCGGGGTTGTCCACCGCGACACCGATCCGGCGCAGATTCGCCCGCGTGTGGTCATCGTCAGCGGCATCCCGGTTGGTCACCACCGCCAGCCGGCCGCCACTCGCGAGCAGATGGCGGATGAAGGCGACCGCGCCGGGGACGGCACCGGCTTCCTCGCGCGCCACCCAAGCCCGCCAGGCCACCGGATCGAAGCCCGTGCGCCCGGCACGAATGCCTTCGAGCGTGAACAGGGAATTGTCGAGAATGGTCTCGTCGGCGTCCATGACCACGACCCAGGGCGGTGCATCCGCGCCGCGGGCCGCCACCAGCCGATCGAGCGCCTGTGCCGCGGCGGCATAGGTCTTCGCCGTGACAAGCGCATATTCCGCCGAGCGCCGGACCCAGACCAGCCCCGGCTGTCGCTCGACGAGCGATGGCTCGGACAAGGCCGGCGCCGGCGGCGTTGCGCAAGCGGCGAGAAGCAGGCTCGCCGCGAGAAGGAATCGTCCCGCCGCGCTCATGCCCGGACCGCTCCCGGTCTGCCGTCCTCGACGACGAAGGAGGCCAGCGTCTCGCTGGCGCTGTCCGGACGCGTTACATCGCTGACCGAACGCAGGTCGGCCTGCATGGATTTCGGTGTCACCGTGACGAGGCAATAGCCGCGGCGGGCGCCTTCGAAATAGCGCACATGGGGGTTGCGCGGCAGCGCCGCCTCGAAGGCCGGATAGATATCGAGCGGCGAGGTGATGGACGAGCCGACGAATTCGGTGGCCACCGTTTCCGATTCCGGATTGGTCGGCTCGCGCTTGATGTCGGTCACCCAATAGCTGTGGATATCGCCGCCAATGAAGACCGGGTTCGAGGGCTGCCGCGTCGCGATCGCCTCGATGATGCGCTTGCGGTTGGCCTGGTAGCCGCCCCAGCTGTCGGTATAGACGCCGCGATCGGGGCCCTTGCCCTGATCGAAGGGCGCGAACAGGAGCTGCTGCGCGAGGACGTTCCAGCGCGTCCCGGTCTTCCTCAGACCGCGATAGAGCCACGCCTCCTGATCGCGCCCGAGAAGCGAGCGCGAGGGATCGGCGAGTGCCCGGCATCCGGATTCATTGACGACGCGGCCGTGGCCGGTCTCAAGAAGCCGGCACGCCTCGGGCGAGCGGTACTGCCGCCCGTCGAGGACGAAAAAGGTGAGAAGATCGCCATAGCGGACAGACTGATAGAGCGACATCTGCCCGTCATGCGGGGTGGCGATACGCCTCAGGGGCATATGCTCGAAATAGGCACGATAGGCCGCGGTGCGGCGCTTGAGGAAGGCCGCCGGGTCCTCATAGTCCTCCGACGTCAGACCGGCATAGTCATTGTCGACCTCGTGATCGTCCCAGGTGACAAGCCAGGGTGCCGCCGCATGCGCCGCCTGCAGATCGTGGTCGAGCTTGTAGAGCGCGTGATAGGCGCGATAGTCCTCGAGCGTGTAGGCTTCGGTCCAGGGATGGCGCCGCACGCCGCCGTCCCACGGTTTCTCGTAAATATAATCGCCGAGATGGAGGACGAGATCGGGCGCCTGCGCGACGAGATCGCGATAGGCGGCGTAATAGCCCATCTCATATTGCTGGCAGGAGCCGAAGGCAAAGCGCAGGCGATCGACAGCCGCCCCCGGCAGCGGCGTCGTGTGCGTGCGCCCCACCGGGCTTGTCGCATCGCCGGCCCGGAAGCGGTAGAAATAGTCGCGGTCCGGCGCCAGCCCGCGGACGTCGACATGGACGGCAAAGGCGTTGTCGGGGTGCGCGATGGCGCGACCCTTCCGCACCGTCCTGCGCATGGCGTCATCGGCCGCCACTTCCCAGTCGACGACCACCGGCTCGGGCTCCATCGCCGCCGGTTCGAAAGGATCGGGGGCAAGCCGTGTCCACAGGACGACACCGTCGCTGATCGGGTCGCCCGAGGCGACACCGAGCGAGAAGGGGTCGTTCAGAAAGCGCGGCTTCCGGTCGAGAAGGCCGGCGGCGGCAACAGGTCGCGCGAAGGACGCCAATGCCAGCGCGCCGGCCATGCGCATCAGCTCGCGTCGTGAGGTCCGCTTGTCATACATCGTCCTACCCTCGCTGAATCCTGGTAACCGGCCCCCGAAACAAGGGAAGGCGGCCGCAGCCGCCTTCCGCGATCTTGTCGAGTTGTGTGCCCCATCGGCCAGCTTCTAGAAACGGTAACGGATACCGAGCTGCACGCGCCACACCGAGGCGTCGACGAAGGCCTCGTCCTCGAAGATGTTCGCGCGACCGGCGAGATTGCTGTAGACGAATTTCTTGCCGTCAGGCGTCAGCCTGGCATTCACGATCGGAACACCTTCCGCCACGTCACCGCGATCCTTCCGCTTGAGCAGATTAGAGCCGCTGTCGAAGAAGTTCAGGACATTGTCGAAGTCGACGAAGAACAGCAAGTGATGCCCTTCCCAAGGGGTCGGCACCTCCTGCGAGAAGCGCAGGTCGAGGTCCTTGAACCACGGGTCGTGGAACTGGTTGCGCGGCGCGATCTGGCCCGCGAACTTGTCGAGCCCGCTGCTCTTGATGAAGGCGAAGAGCTTGTCGATGTCGGCCTGGCTCAGCGCCGAGAAGTCGACGATCGGATCGTTCGGTCCCGTCGGCACATAGAAGAGCTGCCGCGCCTCATTGTCCGTATCGCCGAACGTTCCCGCCGAGCGGTCGTCGAACACATAGCTGAACGGACGGCCCGACCTGGCCCGGAAGAGGACGCTCAGACGCGTTGCAAGGTCCCGGAAGAACTCGTGCCGGAAGTTCGCGGCCAGCGTGAAATTGTGCTTGTTCGCAAACTGTGACGGTGCAAGCTGCGGATCGTTGACGTTGAACAGCGCCTGCTCCTCGAAGTTCGAGGTCGCCGTCGAGCTGGTCGTCGGGTTCACGACCTTCGCATCCGTGAATGCATAGCCGATCGTCAGATCGAAGGACGCCGGGCGATTGAACAGCGTGTAATCCCACTCCTTGTTGAGGATCACCGAGATCGCTGTGGTGCCGCCATTCTTCGCCCCCTGCTTCACATTGGTGAGCAGTATATCCTCGTCGCGCCGACCGGCGTCACAGGGCCCGCCTTCCTCGGTGCTGCCCGAGAAGCCGAGACGCGGCCCTCGGAACCGTGCATCGCAGCCCGGAAGCAGCGGATCGATGGAATTGAAGATCAGGCGACCATCGGGAGCAAAGCCGATCGGTGTAACCGTCAGATCGATGAAGTCCGGTGCATTGCGGCGGCGATCGTGGATGATGTCGAAATCAAGCCGCCAATCATCGAAGAAGCCGCCGGCCGCACCCTCGAAATCGAAGAAATGGGTGAAGCCGAAGCTGCCGCGCACCACCGACGGCGGCTTGAAGTTCGGGTCGATAGCGTCAGTGCGCCCGTCCGAATTGATCGCCGCATTGATCTGCGCCTGGGTGAGGCACTGCGGGATGCCGGTGAAATTGCCGTTCGCGTCCAGAACCTGCAGGTCCGCCGGCGTACAGGGCGGGTCCGAGATGTCGGCAAAGGCAATACCCGAGCCGAAGTTCGAGAAGGCGTTCGAGAACCACACCGTCGGATCGCCACCGGAGAAAACGCCGGCACCGGCACGGAAGGTCGTCTCGCCATAGAAGTCCCACGGTGCCTCGTAGGTGATGCCGAGGCGCGGCAGGAAGACATCAAGGCCGTCGAAGACCTTGGTATTGGGGAAGCCGTAGCGGGCCAGGAAGTTCTGGCTCAACCGTGGCTGGCTGCCCGAGGTGTAGAAGTCATAGCGGAGACCGAAGAGCAGGGTCAGGTTCTCGTCCACCTGCCACTCGTCCTGGGCATAGACCGAATGGATCGCGCGATTGAACCGCGCTGCCGCGTCATTGATGTCACCCGTAAACGAGCCGTTGCCGAAGATGTCCGAGGCATTGCCCGCCTGCAAGTCGGCAAGCGAGTCGAACTCGATCGTCCCGGTCGCGTTCACC
>JBHHTO010000225.1:0-4191 GCA_046753425.1 Rhodothalassiaceae bacterium
CGGCGGTGGTCTTCCGAAACAGTACCGCACGATCGGCGACCGCATGGTCCTCGAGCGCACCGTCAGCGCACTCATGCAGCATCCCCGCATCGACGGGGTACGCGTCGTCATTCATCCCGACGACCGGGCGCTCTATGATGCCGCCGTCGCTGGCCTCGATCTCGCCGCCCCGGTGCCCGGCGGCGCGACGCGACAGGAGTCGGTGCGTGCCGGGCTCGAGGCGCTGGCGCATGAAGACCCACTGCCCGATATCGTGCTCATCCATGATGCCGCGCGCTGTTTCGTGCCGGCGGCGCTCGTCGATCGCGTGCTCGATGCGGTCGATGGCGGTCACGGGGCGATCCCGGCGCTGCCGGTCAGCGACACGCTGAAGCGGGTCGCGGACGGGCGGGTGGTGACGACCGTGCCGCGCGACGATCTTCGACGTGCGCAGACGCCACAGGGCTTTCCCTTCACCGCCATTCTCGCGGCCCACCGTGCCGCGGCCGGCCGCGCCGATCTCACCGATGATGCGGCGGTCGCCGAGGCGGCGGGACTGCCGGTGCGATGCGTCGCCGGTGCGGAGGAGAATCTCAAGCTCACGACCGCGGCCGATTTCGCACGCATGCCGGGGCGGACCGCCGCAGCACCGGCGGCGGAGGTGCGGACCGGCTTCGGTTTCGATGTCCATCGTTTCGAGCCCGGAGATCATGTCTGGCTGTGCGGTGTGCGGATCCCGCATGAGGCCGGATTGAGCGGCCATTCCGATGCCGATGCCGGCCTCCACGCGCTCACCGATGCCCTGCTCGGCTGTCTAGCGGCCGGCGATCTCGGCGATCACTTTCCGCCGAGCGAAGAGCGCTGGCGCGATGCGCCGTCGCACCTCTTTCTCGCCCATGCGGCGCGGCTCCTGCGCGACCGCGGTGGCGTGATCCTGCACTGCGACCTCACGCTCATTTGCGAGGCACCGAAGATCGGACCGCATCGCGCGGCCATGCGGGCGCGCATTGCCGGCATTCTCGGCATCGCTCCGGACCGGGCCTCGGTCAAGGCGACGACCACCGAGCGCCTCGGCTTTGCCGGCCGCGGCGAGGGCATCGCGGCACAGGCTGTCGCCACCGTCCGCCTTCCGGGAGAGCCCGCATGAACGCCCTCGCCACCGCCCTCGCGACGCTCGGCGGCATCGGCCGCCTGCCCTTCGCGCCGGGAAGCTGGGGCTCGCTTCTCGCCATCCTGCTCGTTCCGGCGCTCCTTGGCTGGATCGGCGATGCCGGTTTCGCCATCGCCACCCTGCTGGTGACGCTGGTCGGCATCTGGGCCGGTGGTCGCCACGAGCGTGAAAGCGGCCGTCATGACGCCCCCGAGGTGGTCATCGACGAGCTCGCCGGGCAATGGGCGACCCTGCTGCCGCTTCTCCATCTCGATCCGGTGCCGCCGGCCATTCTCGACTATGTGGCGGCCTTCCTGCTGTTCCGCCTGTTCGACATCTGGAAGCCGTGGCCGATCCGCCGGCTGGACGCCAGCGTGCCGGGCGGCTTCGGCACCATGCTGGATGATCTGGCCGCGGCCGTCCCGGCGGGTGCCATCCTGCTTGCCCTCCACTTGTTCGTCTTCCTGCGCTAGGCTGGGCAGGGAGCAATCAGGAGGGGCAGACCGGATGACGGACAGGCGGTCCTTCGTCACCGCAATCGGTGGCGCCTTCTTTCGTGCACGGGATGCATCGGCAATGCAGGACTGGTATCGCGAGATGCTGGGACTCGACATCGATGCGGGTTTCGGCGGTACCGTCTTCCGCTGGCCTACCGCCGACAGGGCGGAGCCCGAGGGCATGACCGTCTGGGCACCGTTCGCCGCGGACAGCCGCTATTTCCATCCGGGCACGGCGGATTTCATGATCAACCACCGCGTCTCCGACCTCGATGCGCTGATCGCACATCTGACAGCGGGAGGCGTCCCGCTCGCGGGCGAGATCGAAGAGCATCCCTATGGCCGCTTTGCCTGGGTCCTCGATCCCGAGGGGCGCAAGATCGAGCTGTGGGAACCCGGTGCCGCGCCGCCGGACAGCGAGACGCCATGATCTTTCCCGCCGCGATCGAGAAGAAGGCCGCGGATCTGCTCGCCCATTGCCGCTCCGCCAGTCTTCTTATTACAACCGCGGAATCGTGCACCGGCGGCCTCGTGGCCGGCGCGCTGACCGGGATTGCCGGCGCCTCGGACGTCTTCGAGCGCGGCTTTGTCACCTATTCCAACCGCTCGAAGAGCGAAGTGCTGGCTGTACCCGGGGCGCTGATCGTGCGTGAGGGCGCGGTGTCCGAAGCCGTGGCCCGGGCCATGGCGGCGGGCGCCCTCGCACACAGTGCAGCCGATCTTGCACTTGCCGTGACCGGCATCGCGGGGCCCGGCGGCGGAACGGCCGGCAAGCCGGTCGGCCTCGTCTGGTTCGCGATTGCCCGCCGCGATCAGGGGCTGCGAACGCTCGAACGGCGCTTCGGCAATCCCGGCCGCACCACCGTCCGCCTGAAGGCGGTCGCGACGGCCCTCGACCTGCTTTCAGAGGCTATTGTCGGCTAGCGATAGGCCTCGATGATGGCGTCGAAATCGTCGGCCCTGAGGCTGGCGCCGCCGACGAGGGCACCATCGACATTCTCCACCGCCATCAACTCGCACGCGTTCGCCGGCTTGACGGAGCCGCCATAAAGGATGCGGACCATCCTCCCGGTGTCACCGAAGCGGGCGATCAGCGCCACACGCACCGTGCGATGCACCGCTGCGATCTCCTGCGGCGAAGGCGTGCGGCCGCTGCCGATCGCCCAGACCGGCTCATAGGCGATAATCAGCGACGCCGCGTCGGCCTCCGCCGGCAAGCAGCCGGCAAGCTGCCGTTCGACGACCCTTTCCGCCGCGCCGGCATCGCGCTCCGCCGCACGCTCGCCGACACAGACGATGGCGGTCATCCCGGCCCGCAGGACGGCCGCCGCCTTGGCGCGGACAAGGGCGTCGTCCTCGCCGTGATCCTGCCGCCGCTCGGAATGGCCGACGATGACGCAGCGGCAACCGAGATCGGCGAGCATCTCGGCGGCGATGTCGCCGGTATGGGCGCCGGCGGGCTCAGGATGACAATCCTGGGCACCGATGACGAATCGGCGGTGGTCGGTATAGTCCATCGCCGGCGCAAGCAGCGTGAAAGGCGGGCAGACAGCGACATCACAGGCCGGCACCCGGCCAAGCTTCAGCCACAGGCTTTCAAGCTCCGCGAGGCTCGCGCGCGTCCCGTGCATCTTCCAGTTGCCGGCGACGAGCGGCCGCGGTTTTCGATCTGTCATGTCCCGATTCTCCCGCATGCGGGCCGCAAGGCCGGCCTCTTTCCCCTTGCACCGGGTGTAGCAAGGCCATAAGGAGTCGCCAAGTGCCGTCCCGCGGCCGGGTCGTGGGGCGGGTCGTCTTTGCGCCAACAGCAAGCGGTGATCTGCCGATGCTTACCCAGATTCGCAGCGCCCTGAGCTCGTGGGCGGTCCTTCTTCTTCTCGGCGTGCTGATCGCCAGCTTCGCGCTTTGGGGCATTCCCGACCTGTTCCGGGCGGCCGGCGGGCGCACCGTCGCCGAGGTCGACGGCGTGGACATCACGGATATCGAATTCACGCGCGCCTATGACAACCAGATCCGCCGCCTCGAGGGCCAGATCGGTCAGCCCGTCGACCGCAACCAGGCACTGGCGCTCGGCCTGCCGCAGCAGGTCCTGCAGCAGATGATCTCGCAGCTCGCCTTCGACCTGCATGCGCGGCGGCTCGGCCTGCGCGCGGGCGTACGGCAGATCATGGACGTTCTGTCCGGTTTCGAGGCCTTCCAGGGACTCGACGGCAGATTCGATCGCCGGACCTATGAGAACCAGCTCCGCCGCATCGGCATGACACCGGCCGCGTTCGAGAAGCAGCTCATGTCCGATCTCGTGCGCCAGCAGCTTGTCGACGCGTTGCTCGCCGCACCGACGGTGCCGGACGTGCTCGCCACTCCCCTCTTCCGCTACCGCCACGAGGCACGCGCCGCGTCCATCGTGTCGGTCACCACCGACGATGTCGGCGCCGTGCCCGAGCCCACGGAGGCGGAATTGCGGGCGACCTACGAGGTCGACAAGGCGCGTTACATGACGCCGCCCTATCGCGAGGTGGTGATTGCCGAAATCTCGCCCGACCGGCTGGCGAAACCGGAGGCGGT
>JBHHTO010000226.1:0-4160 GCA_046753425.1 Rhodothalassiaceae bacterium
TACATGATTGCCCAGACGGTCAGGTCCCCGGCCAGTGTCTTGAATCCCTCCATGCTTGCTCCGGCATCCCAGAGCTGGACCACAAAGGGCAGGACACCGGCAAGATTGAAGGCGAACATGGCGTTGAGCCGCAGCGACTTGTAGGCCCCGGTGTCGGCAAGCAGCATGGCCAGTGTCGGCAGCAGGCCGACGATCAGCAGCGCCGCAATCGGCGGCGAGAGCATCAGCAGCACGCCCATCAGGATATAGATGAAGAAATGGCGACCGCGGCCGCGCTTGCGTGCCAACGGTGCCCTGGCCTTTGGCGCTGCGGTCTTTCCCTTGCTCGTCGCTTTCTTGGCCATCGCTCACCCCGTAAGCGCAAGCACGATGACGGTCCCCAGCATCACCAGCCAGCCGACCGCCGCCGCCAGCCTGTATCCTGCGGCGCGAGCCGAAGGATCGCCGGGCTGGACCGGACGACGGAGGGCACGCCGCCGGCGCTCGAGGTCGGTGATCTGGAGGCGCGCATTGGCGAACTCACGCCCATCGAGCTGCAGGATCCGGGACAGATCGACCGATTCGGCGAGGCGCCGGATGTCGCCCGAGCGCGCGAGCTGGTCGAGCCGTCGCAGCGTCGCTTCACGGCGCGTCCGGCTGCGGATGCCGGCGGCGATCGGCCGCATGCCCTTGGTCAGGTGCCGGCACAGATTGGGAAGACGCCCGGCCCGCAGAACGCCCTGCAGGAAGGCGAACAGCTCGACGATCGCGCTCATCGTCCGCGTCGCATCGGCCTTCCTTTGGCCGATCCGGTCGACATATCGCTGCGCCTGCGCGACCCGGCTGGAGAAGAAGGCGAGCATATGCGGATCGAGCAGGTTGTGTTGGCTGCCCTCGCCGCCCGCATGGTCCTCGATATGATCGAGGAGGGCCTCCGGTGTCGGGATCCAGCGGCCGGTGAGCTGCGGGCTGAGGCAGGGCAGGGTGGGGTTGAGGTCATAAAGCACGCGCCTGAGGCCGGTTCCCATGGTTCCGGCGCGCACCATGGCGCCGGCGGTGGTCAGCTCATTGGCGACACGCGAGATCGCCGGATTGCGCTCGGCGACGATATCGAGGATCGCCGGCAGGACTCCGGATTTGAAGAGTTTGGTGAACGCCTCGATGCGCTTTTCATCTTCCTCCCGAAATGCTTCCGCAAGTGCCGGTCCGACGCCGTCGAAACAGACGCTGAGCATGCGGAAGCGGACCGGCCCACGCGGGTCGAGATGCGAGACAACGCGCGCGACGAGGGCGTAGTCGCCCTGCCGGGAGCTCGACAGGTCGACCTCGGGGCGGACGTCGATCAGCTTCTCGAGCCGCTCGTTGAACAGCTCGCTTGTGACGAGCTGCTGGATCCACTTCGAGAATTCGAGACCACGCAGGAAAGGCGCCGCCTCGAGCGGGTAGCGGGCAAAGTCATGAGCGAGGATGCGGCGGTCGGAATAGCTCGTGCGCCGAAAGGTGACCGGCCGCGCGAAGGTCCACAGCGTGGTCACCGAGCGCCGGCTCGGCAGCGATGAATCAATCCAGGCGCCGACCTCCTTCAAGGTCCAGCGCTCGTCGGGGTCATCATTGAGCATGCCGCGCAGCAGCGTGCCGATGATGCCCGGAATCTCGACACCGGCGGAAAGGGCCCAGAAGGAACCCTGTGCGACCCGCGTGTGATAGAGCTTCTCCGAGTCGCGCGCGGCGCCCGGCAGGCGCCCGAGATAGGCGGCAAGGATGCACACGCCGGCGGCGAAGATGTCTGCATCCTCGTCCGCCGGACCGCGACCGAAGGGCTCGGCAGTGGTGCGTTCGAGGATTTCGCAATGGGCCGGCTGGTCGACACCCGGCGGTGAGGTGAAGCAGTCACCGAGAACGATCTCGTCGCAGGCGTCGCTGGTGAAGAAGATATTTTCCGGCCGCAGCGCCCGGTGCGTCAGCTTGCGCGCATGCAGCGCCGTCAACGCCTTGACGAGGGCGGGCACGATGATGCGCCGCACCCTGTGCCCGTTGACCGGCGTTCGCGCCGCCACCTCGGCCAGAGATGGTCCGGTGGGGGCCTCGATCAGGGTCACGAGCTGTTCCGGGCCGCCCGCCTGAGGCCGGATGATCTCCTGCAGGATCGGGTTCAAGATGTTCGAAACCGGCGACTTCATCAGCGACAGCAGCAGGTCGCGGCGGTGCGGCACTCCGGAATGGTGCAGGATGGCGTAAAGATTGACCGCCCCGTCGCGCTCGTCACGGACCCGGAATGCCCTTCCGCCGGCGGTGTCGAGGTGTGGCAGGGGTGCCTTGAGGTCAAGGACATAGCGGCCCGCAAGGCGACCGGCCTCGCCGGATGTTTCGGGCTGGGTGCTGTCTGCCGTCATGCCGGCAGCCGACATTGACACAATACTGCTCCCTCGGATCCCGCAGGGTCCTTGGAGCATACAAGCACTGGCGGCTTAAATCGCCGTTAATGCGCGCGCCCAGCGCGTGGGCTCAATGCTGGAAGGGGTCGCGCATGAGAATGGTGTCCTCACGCTCGGGGCTAGTCGACAGCAACGCCACCGGCGCGCCGATCAGCTCCTCGATGCGGCGCACGTATTTGACCGCTGTCGCCGGCAGCTCCACCCAGCTCCGCGCGCCGCGCGTGCTGTCACTCCAGCCTTCGAGGCGCTCGTATACGGGCTCGACGGCAGCCTGTCCCGCCATGTCGGCGGGAAGATAGTCGAGATCCTGTCCCGCGCGGCGATAGCCGACGCAGACCAGGATCTCCTCGAGACCGTCAAGGACATCGAGCTTGGTCAGTGCGATGCCGTCGATCCCCGACACGGCAACCGCCTGTCGCACGAGCACGGCGTCGAACCAGCCGCAGCGACGGGAGCGGCCGGTCACCGTGCCGAACTCGTGGCCGCGCTCGCCGAGCCGCCGGCCGATCTCGTCGTGAAGCTCGGTGGGAAACGGGCCGGCGCCGACGCGCGTGGTGTAGGCCTTGGTGATGCCGAGCACATAGTCGAGCGCCCCCGGACCCACGCCGGCACCGGCCGCCGCCTGTCCGGCCGTGGTGTTGGACGAGGTGACGAAGGGATAGGTGCCATGGTCGACATCGAGCATCAGTCCCTGCGCGCCCTCGAACAGCACGCGCTTGCCGGCGGCGCGCGCGGCGGCGAGGCTCTGCCACACCGGTGCCGCGAAGGGCAGGATGCGGTCGGCGATCGCCATCAGGGAGTCGATGACGGCCGCGCCGTCGATGGCTTCCGCGCCGAGACCGGCACGCAGCGCATTGTGGTGCGTGAGGAGTCCGGCGAGCCGTTCCTCGATGGCCTCGCGGCTCCCGAGGTCGCAGACGCGGAGAGCGCGGCGGCCGACCTTGTCCTCATAGGCCGGGCCGATGCCACGGCGGGTGGTGCCGATGCGCGTGCCGCCCGTCGCATCCTCGCGCAGCGCATCGAGCTCGCGATGAAAGGGCAGGAGCAGCGTCGCATTGGCCGCGATCTGCAGCCGCTCGGGCGTCACCCGTACGCCCTGGTCCTCGAGACGGGCGATTTCGTCAAGCAGGGCCCAGGGGTCGATCACCACGCCATTGCCGATGACCGAGAGCTTTCCCTCGCGCACGATGCCGCTCGGCAGCAGGCTGAGCTTGAAGACGGTGCCGTCGATGACCAGCGTGTGGCCGGCATTGTGGCCGCCCTGGAAACGCACCACGACATCGGCGCGCTCGGAAAGCCAGTCGACGATCTTCCCCTTGCCCTCATCGCCCCATTGCGAGCCAACGACCACCACATTCGCCATCCGACCTCAGCTCCCCTCCTGCCCGTGCAGCGCCCGCACCTGACCCGTGTCCCGGTCGAGAATGTGCGAGCAGCCGAGACGGCGCGCCTCGCTTTCCGGATCGTCTGTCGCCGCAAGCCCGGCGATCGTGCGCCAGCCTTCACTCCTGAGATGCGCCGCCCGCCCGGGGTCGGTGCCAAAGGGGCAATAGAGCCGTCGCACGGCTTGCGGTGCCGGCACGGCCCGGATCAGGCTGTCGAGATACATCGAGAAACCGACCGCTGGCTCGCCGTCGCCTTCCGGCCCTCTCGCCCGGTAGCGCCCGCCGCGGCCGAGCTCGCCCCGTACATCGCGGGCGAACAGCGCAAATCCGATGCCATTGTGGTATTCGAAACCGCGGATCT
>JBHHTO010000227.1:0-4151 GCA_046753425.1 Rhodothalassiaceae bacterium
GACGGTCGAGGCGGTGAAACCGCGCTTTGCCCGCTTTCTCGCCGCATGGCCGAATGTCGAGGCGCTGGCCGCGGCGCCGCTCGCGGCGGTGCTCGATCACTGGGCCGGGCTCGGCTACTACGCCCGCGCGCGCAATCTCCATCGCTGCGCCCGGCTGATCGTCAGCGAATATGGTGGCCGCTTTCCCGACGACCCCGCGATCCTCCGCGAACTGCCCGGGATCGGGTCCTACAGCGCAGCGGCGATCGCGGCCATCGCCTTCGGGCGGCCGGTCGCGGCCGTCGACGCCAATGTCGTGCGCGTTCTGGCGCGCTATTTCGGCATCGCCACGCCGCCGCCGGCGCTGCGCCGCGCAATCACAATGCGTGCCGAGGGGCTGGTGCCCCACGAGCGGCCCGGCGATTTTGCGCAGGCGCTGATGGATCTCGGCGCGACGGTCTGCACGCCGCGCGCACCCGATTGTGCCCGGTGTCCGTGGTCGGAGGATTGCGCCGCGCGCGCCGAAGGCGTGCCCCAACGCTATCCGGTGAAGGCGGCGGCTAAAGAGAAGCCGACGCGGCGTGGCCTTGCCTTCTGGCTCGAGGCTGGGGGCGCGGTATTCCTGCGTCGGCGGCCGACTAGGGGGCTTCTCGGCGGCATGATGGAGCTGCCCTCGAGCCCCTGGGTCGATGCGCGGGAATTTGACCATGAAGCGGCTCTCGGCCACGCGCCGGCGGCGGCCGACTGGCGCAGTACGGACGGGGTCGTGCGCCACAGCTTCACCCATTTCCACATCGAACTGATGCTCGCCCGCGCGAGGCTGGCCGAGCGCCCGGCGCTTGAGGGCAGGTGGGTCGCGCGCGAGGAGGTGCTGCACGGCCTGCCGACCCTGATGAAGAAGGTCGCCCGCGCCGCCCTGGCGTGAGGCAACGCGGCTCTCTGCCCTCCGCTTCGCATTGCGACACCCCTGTTTTTTCCGAGCCTCGCGAAGGACGGGCGGCAGTGTCACGAGGGGGTGCTCAGCCGGCGAGGGCTCTCTCGACCGCGCGCTTCGCCATCACCGTCACGAGATGGGCGCGATAGGCGCGGCTTGCGTGGATATCCTCGTTGAGGTCGTCGGCAGCGACCGTGATATCGGCGATCGCCGCCGGCGAGAAATCCTGTGCCAGCGCCGCTTCCATTTCGGTGACCCGGAAGACGCCGGGCGCCGCGCCGGTGACAGCGACGCGGACACCGTCACCGGTCTCGGCCACGAAGACCCCGACCACCGCATAGCGCGAGGCGGGGTTGGGGAATTTCACATAGGCCGCCCGCTTGGGCGCGGGGAAGCGCACCGCGGTGATGATCTCGCCGGGTGCGAGCGCGGTCTCGAACATGCCGGTGAAGAAGTCGTCAGCGGCGATTTCGCGATCGCCTGTCACCACCATCGCAGCGAGGCCGAGAACGGCGGCGGGATAGTCCGCCGCGGGGTCATTGTTGGCGATCGAGCCGCCGAGCGTGCCGCGGGCGCGTACCGCCGGATCGCCGATGCCACCGGCGAGATCGGCGAGCGCCGGGATGGTCTTCCTCACGAGATCCGAGGCCGCCACCGCCGCATGCGGGGTCATGGCACCGATGCGGAGACCGCCCGCCTCTTCCGCGATGCCGGCAAGCCCGTCGACACCGGCGAGGTCGATGCGGTCCGACGGCATCGCGAGGCCCTGCTTCATGGTCGGGATGAGCGTCATGCCGCCGGCGAGATAGAGCCCGTCCTCGGCCTTGCCGAGGGTGGCCCGCGCCTCGTCGAGGCCGCTCACGCGATGATAGGCGAAGGGGTGCATGTCGATCTCCTCAGCAGGCGTGTGCAAGGGCGCGCCAGACGGTTTCCGGCGTCGCCGGCATGGCAATGTCCGGCACGCCGAGGGCATCGGTCAGCGCGTTGATCACGGCCGCCGGCGAGCCGATGGCGCCGGCCTCGCCGCAGCCCTTGGCGCCGAGCGGATTGTGGGTGCAGGGCGTCGAGATGGTGGCGATCTCGAAGCGCGGCAGGTCGTCGGCGCGCGGCATCGCATAATCCATGAAGCTGCCCGAAAGGAGCTGTCCCGTCGCGCTATCGTAGACACAGCCCTCGAGAAGCGCCTGTCCGATCCCCTGGACAAGCCCGCCATGGACCTGCCCTTCGACGATTAGCGGATTGACGATGGTGCCGAAATCATCGACCGCGACGAAGCGCTCGATCGTGGCGACACCGGTCTCGGGATCGACCTCGACCTCGCAGACATAGCAGCCTGCGGGATAGGTGAAGTTCTTCGGATCGTAGAAGGCGGTCTCGTCGAGCCCGGGCTCGATCTCGCCAGGCGGCAGCTTGAAGGGCACATGGGCGGCGAAGGCCACCTCCCTGAAGCTGACGGTGCGATTGCTGTCGTGCACGCGATAGGTGCCGGGCTCGTAATCGATCGCGTCCTCGGGCGCCTCGAGGAGATAGGCGGCGATGCGGCGTCCCTTGGCGATCACCTTCTCGAGCGCCGCCATGATCGCCGAGCCGCCGACGGCGAGCGAACGCGAGCCATAGGTGCCGAGCCCGTATTGCACGAGCTCGGTATCGCCGTGCCGCACCTCGACCTCCGTGGCGGGAATGCCGAGGCGGTCGGCGACGAGCTGCGCAAAGCTCGTCTCGTGGCCCTGACCGTGGCTGTGGACGCCGCTGTAGAGGCTCACCGAACCCGTCGCATTGACCCGCACCCGCGCCGAATCGAAGAGCCCGACCCCGGCACCAAGCTCTCCCGCGAGCTGCGAGGGGGCAAGCCCGCAGGCCTCGATATAGCAGGAGAGCCCGATGCCGCGCTTCTTGCCGCGCGCCGCCGCCGCCGCCCGGCGGGCGGGAAAGCCCGCATAATCGGCCGCCCTAAGCGCCGCTTCGAGCGCCGCCGGATAGTCGCCGGTGTCATAGACGAGCGCCACCGGCGTCTCATAGGGATAGTCTCCGGGGCGGATGAAATTGCGCCGCCGGATCTCGGCCGGATCGAGACCGAGCTCGCGCGCCGCGGTCTCGACGATGCGCTCGACCACATAGGTCGCCTCGGGGCGTCCGGCGCCGCGATAGGCATCGACGGGTGCGGTATTGGTGAAGACCCCGTCGACGGCGACATGGATCGCCGGCGTGCGATATTGCCCTGCCATCAATGTGCCATAGAGATAGGTCGGGACGGCGGAGGCGAAGGTCGAGAGATAGGCGCCGAGATTGGCGGTCGTGCGCACGCGCAAGCCGAGGAAATGTCCTTCCGCGTCGAGCGCCAGCTCGGCCTCGGTGACATGATCGCGGCCATGCGCATCGGCAAGGAAGGCCTCCGAGCGGGTCGCGGTCCATCGCACCGGGCGTTCAAGACGGCGCGCCGCCCAGGCGCAGGCGACCTCCTCCGCATAGACGAAGATCTTCGAGCCGAAGCCACCACCGAGATCGGGCGAGACAACGCGGATCTTGTGTTCGGGCGCAAGGCCGACAAAGGCGGCGAGGACGAGGCGCTCGAGATGCGGGTTCTGGCTCGTCGTGTAAAGGGTGAAGGCCGCCGCGGCGGGGTCGTATTCGGCAAGCGCCGCACGGGGCTCGATGGCGTTGGGCACGAGGCGGTTGTTGCGCAGCGCGAGGCGGGTCACGTGATGGGCCCCGGCAAAGGCCGTCTCCACCGCCTGCCGGTCGCCGATCTCCCAGTGAAAGCAGGCGTTGCGCGGCGCCTCTTCATGAAGCTGCGGCGCATCGGTGGCCTGCGCTGCAGCGGGGTCGACGACAGCCGGCAACTCCTCGATTTCAAGGCTCACCGCTTCCGCGGCGGCCCGCGCGGCAGCGATCGATTCGGCAACAACCAGCGCCACGGGCTCGCCGACATGGCGCACGCGATCGGTCGCCAGCACCGGGTGCGGCGGTGCGGCCATCGCCGTGCCGTCCGCCGAATGCACGGTCCAGCCGCAGGGCAGTGGCCCGAGATCGGCCATGTCCGCGGCGGTGAAGACGGCCACGACGCCGGGCATGGCCGCCGCCTCCGCGGTCCCGATGAGGACGATGCGGCCGTGCGCATAGGGCGAGCGCACAAAGACGGCGTGCAGCGCGCCGGGCCGGTCCATGTCGTCGATATAATTGCCACGCCCGGTGAGAAACCGCCGGTCCTCGAGCCGCCGCAGGCGGGCACCGATGCCAT
>JBHHTO010000228.1:0-4098 GCA_046753425.1 Rhodothalassiaceae bacterium
CTGGCGCTGCACCATCATCACGATGTGCCGCTGCTGCCGCTCATTGGCATGCTGACGGCGCGTCCGGCGGCGCTGCTCGGGCTCGCCGGCGGGCGCATCGCCGAAGGGGCGCCGGCCGATCTCGTCCTTTTCGATCCCGACCGCCCCTGGCGCATCGACCCCTCGCAATTCCGCAGCGAGACGCAGAATACGCCCTTTGCCGGCATGCCGGTTGCGGGCAGGGTCGAGATGACCATGGTGGGGGGACGGATTCTTTTCACGGAGGAGGGATCGTGAACATGGCGGCGGCGGATATCCTGACGGTTCTCGGGGCCTATCTTCTCGGTTCGGTACCATTCGGCCTCGTGCTGACACGGGCCGCAGGGCTGGGTGACGTGCGCCGCATCGGCTCGGGCAATATCGGCGCCACCAATGTCCTCCGCACCGGACACAAAGGGCTGGCCTTCGCCACCCTCGTGCTCGACGGCGGCAAGGGGGCGGCGGCGATCCTTGCCGCCCGCATCCTGGCCCCCGAGGTGGCACTCGTCGCCGGCCTCGCCGCCTTTCTCGGGCATCTTTACCCGCTCTGGCTCGGCTTCAAGGGTGGCAAGGGCGTGGCCACCTTTCTCGGCGTCACGCTCACCGCCGCCTGGCCGGTGGGGCTCGCCTGCTGCGCGACCTGGCTGGCCGTCGCCGCTCTCTTTCGCATTTCCTCGCTGGCGGCGCTGGTGGCCGCCCTTCTCGGCCCGCTCTACGCCTGGATCTGGGCCGGTCCGGCAATGGTGGCTCTGGCGAGCCTGCTCGCGCTCTTCATCCTCCTCCGGCACCGCACCAATATCGAGCGCCTGATCGAGGGGACCGAGCCGAAAATCGGCAGCGGCGCCTGAGCCGCCATGCCCCGACAACTATGAATTGACTCCCTGAGATAAGGCCGTCACGATACGGGCAAACCGACGGGGGCCGCCGGGGGGGATGCTCAGCAACAGCGAGAAAGTGGCGCGGCTGCGGCTCATCCGCACCGAAACCGTGGGGCCGATCGCTTTCCGCGCGCTTCTTGCACGCTATGGCAGTGCCGAGGCGGCGCTCGACGCTATCCCGCAGCTTGCGCGGCGCGGCGGCCGCACCGCACCCTTGCGTATTCCCTCGAAGGCGGCAGCCGAGCGGGAACTTGCGGCACTCGCGCGCTTTTCGGCGCAGCCGCTGTTCTGGGGCGATGGCGGCTATCCGCGCCTTCTTGCCGCGACCGAGGACGCGCCGCCGGTGCTCCTCGCCAAGGGGGCGCTGCACCTTCTCGAGCGCCCGGCACTGGCCATCGTCGGTGCCCGCAATGCCAGCAGCATCGGCAGACAGATGGCGGAACGCCTGGCGCACGAGATCGCCGAGCGGGGTATCGCCATCGTCTCTGGCCTTGCCCGCGGCATCGATGCGGCGGCGCATCGCGGCGCGCTTGCGGCGGGCACCATTGCCGTCGTCGCCGGCGGTCTCGATGTCACTTACCCCCGCGAGAACGCGGCCCTGCAGGAGGCGATCGCGGAACAGGGCCTGCTCGTTGGCGAGGAACCGCTCGGGGTGCAGCCGCAGGCGCGTCATTTCCCGAAGCGCAACCGGATCATTTCGGGCCTCGCCCTTGCGGTCCTCGTGGTCGAGGCCGCCGAGCGCTCAGGGTCCCTGATCACCGCCCGCCTTGCCGCCGCGCAGGGCCGCGAGGTGATGGCGGTCCCCGGCTCGCCGCTCGATTCCAGAAGCCGTGGTGCCAACGCCCTGATCAAGGCCGGCGCGGCCCTCATCGAGCGCGCCGAGGACGTGATCGAGATCCTGTCGCAGCTCTCGCCGCCGCTCGAGGAACCGGAGCTTCCGGACTATCGTGCCGCCGCCACGCCGCCGCGCGCCGATGTGCCCGACAGCGTGCGCGGCCGCATCCGCACACTGCTCTCGCCGACGCCCACGCTCATCGACGACATCGTGCGCGACAGCGGTGCGTCCACGGGCGACGTTCTTACCGTCCTGCTCGAGCTCGAACTCGCCGGGCTCATCGAACGCCATCCCGGCGCCCGGGTGGCGCTCAGCGGCGATGCCGGTTGACAGCGTGTTGTGGCGCCATTAGCTCCAAGGCCGGTATCTGCGCGGATTCAGCGGCCCGCGGGCCGCCGGCCTGGCGCTTCAACGGGCGATTGGAAAGCTGTGTCATGGATGTCGTGATCGTCGAATCGCCGGCCAAGGCCAGAACCATCAACAAGTATCTCGGCAAGGATTATCGCGTCCTCGCCTCATTCGGGCATGTCCGCGACCTGCCGTCGAAGGACGGCTCGGTGCGCCCGGACGAGGACTTCGCGATGACCTGGAAGGTGGATCCCAAATCGGCGAAGCGGCTCAAGGAGATTGCCGACGCGGTCAAGGGCGCGCGCCACCTCTATCTTGCCACCGACCCCGACCGCGAGGGCGAGGCCATCTCCTGGCATGTGCGCGATGTGCTCGGGTCGAAGCGGGTGCTCGAGGGCGTCGAGGTCAAGCGCGTGGTCTTCAACGAGATCACGCGGCGGGCGGTGAGCGAGGGCATCGCCCGTCCGCGCGACATCGACCAACAGCTTGTCGACGCCTATTTCGCGCGCCGTGCGCTCGACTATCTCGTCGGCTTCACGCTCTCGCCGGTACTCTGGCGCAAGCTGCCCGGGGCGCGTTCGGCGGGCCGCGTGCAGTCCGTCGCCCTGCGTCTTATCTGCGACCGCGAACTCGAGATCGAGCGCTTTGAGCCGCGCGAATTCTGGACCGTCGAGGGCCGTTTTGAATCCGCCGCCGGCGCGCCGTTCGCGGCCCGCCTCGTCACTCTCGACGGCCGCAAGCTCGCAAAATTCGATCTCGCGACGGAGAAGGACGCGGACGCCGCCGTCAAGGCGGTGCGCGAGCGGCGGTTCCACGTCGCCAGCGTGGAGCGCAAGCCGACGCGGCGGCATCCGCAGCCGCCGTTCACGACCTCGACCCTGCAGCAGGAGGCGGCGCGCAAGCTCGGCTTCTCGGCATCCCGCACCATGCGCCTCGCGCAGACGCTTTATGAGGGCAAGACCGTGGATGGCGAGACCATGGGCCTCATCACCTATATGCGCACGGACGGCGTCTCGATCGCCGCGGAGGCGATCGACGCCGTGCGCAAGGTGGTCGGCGAGCGCTACGGCGCCGCCTATCTGCCATCCACGCCCCGACGCTACAAGTCGAGGTCGAAGAACGCGCAGGAAGCGCATGAGGCGATCCGGCCGACCGATCCGACGCTCCTGCCGCAGCGCCTTCGGGACGCCCTCGATGCCGACGAATACCGGCTTTACGAACTGATCTGGAAACGCACCGTCGCGAGTCAGATGGCAAGCGCCGAGATCGAGCGGACAACGGTCGATCTTGCCTCGCGCTCGGGGGATGTCGGCCTGCGCGCGACCGGCAGCGTCATCACTTTTGACGGTTTTCTCGCGCTCTATCAGGAAGGCCGCGACGATGACCGCGAGGAGGCGGGCGAGAACCGCCTGCCGAAGCTCGGCGAGGGCGAGGCGGTGCGGCTTCTCGCGGTGACGCCGGCACAGCATTTCACCGAGCCCCCGCCACGCTATTCGGAGGCGAGCCTCGTCAAGAAGCTCGAGGCGCTCGGGATCGGCCGGCCCTCGACCTATGCCTCGATTCTCTCGGTCCTCGTCGAGCGCAATTATGTGCGGCTCGAGAAAAAGCGCTTCATCCCCGAGGACAAGGGCCGTCTCGTCACCGCTTTCCTCGAGAACTTCTTCGCGCGCTATGTCGAATATGATTTCACAGCGAAGCTCGAGGCCCAGCTCGACGACATCTCGGCCGGCAAGGCGGACTGGAAGGCGGTGCTGCGCGACTTCTGGCAGGAATTCGAAAAGCGCACCAGGGAGGTTCTCGCGATCCGCAATGCGGAGGTGCTCGAGACACTCAATGATTTCCTCGGCCCGGCGATCTTCCGGCCGACACCGGAGAACCCCGACCCTCGCCGTTGTCCGAGCTGTGGCGAGGGGCGGCTGTCGCTCAAGACCGGCCGCTACGGCGCCTTCATCGGCTGTTCGAACTATCCCGAATGCCGCTTTACCCGTCCCTTCACCAACAATGGGGAGGATGCGGAAA
>JBHHTO010000229.1:0-4068 GCA_046753425.1 Rhodothalassiaceae bacterium
GCAGCCGGGCGACAGCGTCCTCGTCGCCGCGACGCGCAAGAGCCTGACCGAGATGCTCAAGAAGTCGCCCGAACTGCTGAGCGGTGCCTGGCGCAAGGGCGGTGTCGGCGGCGACGCCGATCGTCACGAAGGCCCCTTGGCGGGTGTCGAGAGCATGCTCGCCGAGGTGATGATCGCACCCGCCTCGCGTCTCCAGGGGCGGACGCTCGAACAGGTGGGATTCCGCTCGCTCACCAACTGCGTGGTGCTCGGCATCCAGCGACGGTCGCGCATGATCCGCTCCCATGCCTCCGAACTCGTGCTCGAGCCGGGCGACGTTCTCCTCCTTCTCGGCCGGCGCGACGACATTCTTGCCCTGCGCGGCAACCGCGACCTGCTGCTCCTCGAATGGTCGGCCTCGGACTTCCCCGTCGCGCGCAGCAGCAGGGCCGCGATCGGCACATTTGCCATCGCGATCGGGCTCGCCGCGCTGGGCGTGATTCCGATCATGACGGCCGCACTTGGCGGCGCACTCGCGATGCTGCTAGGCGGCTGCCTCAACATCCGGCAGGCGACGCGGGCACTCGACCAGAAGGTCGTCATGATCATCGCCGCGGCCATCGCCATGGGCCAGGCAATCACCGCGACGGGCGGCGCGAGCTATGTCGCGGACGCGCTCCTCTCCGTCCTCCACGACGCCTCGCCGCTGGTCGTGCTGTCGAGCTTCTTCCTGATGATTTCCCTTCTCACCAACGTCATCTCCAATGCCGCGGCCGCCGTCCTGTTCACGCCGATCGCCATCTCGGTCGCGGAACGGATCGGCGCGCCGGTGGAGCTGTTCATCATCGGTGTCATCTTTGCCGCGACGAGTTCCTTCGCAACGCCCTTCGGCTATCAGACCAATCTCCTGGTGATGGGGCCGGGCCACTACAAGTTCATCGATTTCGTAAAAGTCGGGCTGCCGCTGACATTGATCATCTGGGCGGCCTTCACGGGCATTGCCGCATGGGTCTATCATCTGCAGTGAGGCCGGCATGCGAGGGCCGGCCGCAAACGTGACCTGTGAAAGGATGCCCTGATCCGTGACCGATCAGTCGCTCCAGTTTCCGCGCTTCTATGTCACCGCGCCGGCGCCCTGTCCCTATCTGCCCGGCCGCGAGGAGCGCAAGGTGTTCACCGAGCTCTCGGGACCCGACGCGCGGGAACTGAACGAAGCCCTGCACCGGGTGGGCTTCCGGCGCAGCCAGTCGGTCGCCTATCGCCCTGCCTGCGAAGGCTGCCAGGCGTGCGTTTCGGTCAGGGTGCTCGCCCGTCGCTTCCGCCCTCAGCGACGCATGCGCCGCATCGCCGCGCGCAACCGCGATCTCGTCGCACGACCCGGCCCGCCGCGCGTCGAGGCGGAGCATTTTGCACTGCTCAAGCGCTATCTCGCCGCGCGCCACGCCGAGGGCGGCATGGCAGACATGGATTTCGCGGAATATGCCACCATGATCGAGAACAGTCCGGTCGAGACCGAGGTCATCGAATATCGTGAGCGGCTTGAGGACGGCGACGGCCACCTGCTCGCCGTTGCGCTGACTGATGTCCTGTCCGACGGTCTGTCGATGGTCTACAGCTTCTTCGAGCCCGACGCGCCGCGGCGGTCGCTCGGCACCTATATGATCCTCGATCACATCGCCCGGACAAGGGCCATGAACCGCGACCATGTCTATCTCGGATACTGGATCGCGGAGAGCCCCAAGATGGCCTACAAGAGCCATTTCAGGCCATTCGAGCGGCTCGAGGCGGACGGCTGGCATCCTTGCGAGGATTGAATTCCCTGCTCCGGGAACGCCTGGTTCCGGCGCCTTGCACCGGCACCTTGCACCGGCACCGGCGGCCGCTATAGTCCGGGGCCGGAGGGACCGCGCAAGGAGGGACGGGCCGGGCCATGACAAAGGAGCCGAAGACGGACCCCGATCGCCGCAAGGCGCTCAAGGCGGCCGCCCTTGTCGGCGCCTCGGCGGTCGGCGCGGCAAGCATCGCCGGCATCCTCGCGAACAGAGGGCAGCGCACACAGCAGGCCGGGCAGGCGCCCGCGATCACCGGCCGCGCCGCGCGGCGGCTCAAGATGGTCACCACCTGGCCGAAGAACTTTCCCGGCGTCGGCACCGGTGCGGACAGGCTTGCGCGCCGCATCATGGAAGCCTCAGGCGGCCGTATCGAGATCACCGTCTATGCCGCGGGCGAGCTCGTTCCCGCACTCGGCGCCTTCGATGCAGTAAGCCAGGGCAAGGCCGACCTCTATCACGGCGCAGAGTATTACTGGCAGGGGCGCTCGCACGCCTTCAATTTCTTCGCCGCCGTTCCCATGGGGCTTGTCGCCAACGAGATGTTCGCGTGGATCCGTTTCGGCGGCGGCCAGGAACTCTGGGACCAGCTTTCGGCGCGCTTCAATGTCAAGGCGATGCCGGCGGGCAGCACCGGAACCCAGCTCGGCGGCTGGTTCCGGCGGCCCGTGGAGACGCCCGACGATTTTCGCGGCCTGCGCATCCGCATGCCCGGACTCGGCGGCGAGGTCATGCAGCGGCTCGGTGCGACACCGGTCACCAAGGCCGGTGGCGAGCTGTTCCAGGCGCTCGACCAGGGCAATGTCGATGCCACCGAATGGGTCGGACCCTGGAACGACATGGCCTTCGCCTTTCACACCATCGTCAAGAACTATTACTATCCCGGCATCCACGAGCCCGGGACCGTGCTTGCGCTGGGCATCAACCGCGATCTGTGGCTGGACCTTACGGCGACGGAGCGGGCGCTCATCGAGAGCGCCGCGGCCGCCGAATCCAACGTCATGCTGGCCGAGTACGAGCACAACAACGCCCTCGCCCTCGAGCGCCTGCTGAAGGAAACCGATGTCACGCTGCGGCGGTTCTCGGATGCCATCCTCAAGCGCATGGCAGAGGCGAGCGTGGCGGTGCTCGAGGATGTCGCCGCCGCGGATCCCTTCACGCGCGAGGTCTATGACAGCTTCCGCGCCGCACGTCGGCGTGGCACGCGCTGGGGCGATATCTCCGAACGTGCCTTCGCGCACGCCCGCAGCTTCATCGGGGACTGAGCGGGATGTCGGGGAGCGGGCCAGCCCGGACCGGAGCCCTTGGCCGCTGTATCGCCGCCGCGCACCGCTTCAACGAGGGCGCCGGGCAGGTTCTGGGTGTGCTCGCGCTGGCGCTTGTCCTCGTCCAGTTCGCACTCGTCGTCGCCAGCGCGGTCTTTGCCATCGGCTCGATCTGGCTTCAAGAATCGCGGCACTATCTCAATGCGCTGATTTTCCTCGGCGGTGCCGGCTACGCGCTCGCCCGCGATGCCCATGTGCGTGTCGACCTCTTCTATCATGATGCCGGCAGGACGACCCGCGCCTGGGTAGACGCCCTCGGGACGCTCGTCTTTCTCGCCCCGTTTCTCTTTCTGCTCTGGTCGGCCGGGCTGCCCTTCGTGCTTGAAAGCTGGGCAACCCGCGAGGGCTCGACCGAGACCGCGGGCATCCCCTTCGTCTATGTGCTCAAGGCGACGATCCTTCTCGCCGCACTCACCCTGACGGTGCAGGGCGCCGCGCTGCTGGCGGAACGCGTCGGCGTTCTCCTTGCCGATGACGGAGACCGCCCGTGACGACGCTTGCGGCGCTTCTCGTGGCGCTTCTCTTTCTTGCGCTCTTCGGCTTTCTGCTGACCGGCTATCCGGTCGCCTTCGTCCTCGGTGGCACCGCGCTCCTTTTTGCCGCGATCGGGCTCGCCAGCGGCATCATGGAACCCGACTTCATCCTGCTCCTGCCCGAGCGCATCATCGGTATCGCCCAGAACGACCTGCTTCTCGCCGTGCCGCTCTTCATCGTCATGGGCGTGATGCTCGAGAAGTCACGGGTCGCCGAGGATCTCCTCGATTCAATGGGACGCCTCTTCGGGCCGGTGCGCGGCGGTCTCGGCTTCTCGGTCACCGTCGTCGGCGCGCTGCTCGCCGCCTCGACCGGCATCGTCGGCGCGACCGTCGTCACCATGGGCCTGATGTCGCTGCCGACGATGCTCAAGCGCGGCTACGACCCGGCACTCGCCGCCG
>JBHHTO010000230.1:0-4062 GCA_046753425.1 Rhodothalassiaceae bacterium
GTCCTTCATCGTCTCGCCGGAACGCCAGAGCTGGCATTGCTTCGGCGCCTGCGGCACCGGCGGCGACGCCTTCAACTTCGTCATGCGCAAAGAGGGGATAGAGTTCGTCGAGGCGCTGCGTATGCTGGCGCCCCGCGCGGGCGTGACCATCTATGGCGAGATCGTCGGGCGCGAGCGGCACCGGCGCGCCCGCCGCGACGCGGATCTGCCATTCAACGAGATCCTCGCCGGTGATCATCTCGGTCACCGGGTGCTCGACCTGCAACCGCGTGTTCATCTCCATGAAATAGAAGGGCGCGTCATCAAGGCCCCTTGCGACATCGACGATGAACTCGACGGTGCCGGCGCCCATATAGCCGACGGCACGCGCCGCGGCGACGGCGGCCTCACCCATGCGCTGCCGCATCGCGGCCGAGAGCCCCGGTGCGGGGGCCTCCTCGAGCACCTTCTGGTGCCGCCGCTGCAGCGAGCAGTCGCGCTCGAAAAGGTGGATGACACCGCCATGCGCGTCGGCGAAGACCTGCACCTCGATATGGCGCGGCTTCCCGATCAGCTTCTCGATGAGCACTGTGTCGTCACCGAAGGCGGCCTGCGCCTCACGCTGGCAGGCCTTGAGCGCGGCGGAAAATTCCTCCGCCCGGTCGACCCGCCGCATGCCCTTGCCACCGCCGCCGGCGGAGGCCTTGATGAGAACCGGATAGCCGATCTCAGCGGCCTTGCGCGCAAGCTCTCCAGGGTCCTGGTTGTTGCCGTGATAGCCGGGCACGACGGGCACGCCGGCCTCGGCCATGAGCCGCTTGGCCGCGTCCTTCCTGCCCATTTTCTCGATCGCGTCCACCGGCGGACCGATGAAAACGAGGCCCGCCTCGGCGCAGGCCCGCGCAAAAGCTGCATTCTCTGCGAGAAAGCCATAGCCGGGATGGATTGCCTGAGCGCCCGTCATGCGTGCCGCGGCGAGGATCCGGTCGCCCTTAAGATAGCTTTCCGCCGCTGGCGCCGGCCCGATATGGACCGCTTCGTCGGCCAGCGCGACGTGCAGGGCATCGCGATCGGCGTCGGAATAAACCGCCACTGTAGCGATCCCGAGCGCCTGCGCGGTACGGGTCACGCGGCAGGCGATCTCGCCGCGATTGGCAATGAGAATTTTCTCGAACAAGGCGCTCATTCCCTGATCCAGTCGGGCTTGCGGCGGGCGAAAAAGGCGGCCATGCCCTCGCGCGCCTCGGCCGCGGCGCGACGGGCCGCGATACGCGCCGCCGTCTCCTCGCGCAGGGCGGCATCGACCGGGCGCCCGGCAATATCGGCGATGAGCGCCTTGGCCGCCGCCTGTGCTCCCGGCGCACCGGCGAGCAGGGCCTCGACAAGCTGTTCGCCTGCGGACTCGAGGTCTTCCGCGCTGCCCACGGTCTGATGGACGAGCCCGATCGCCTGTGCCGCCTCGGCGGTGAAGCGCTCGCCGGTGAGGAAATAGCGCCGCGCCGCCGCGACGCCGATCTTGGCAAGCACATAGGGCGAGATCGTCGCCGGAATGAGCCCCAGCCGCACCTCTGTGAATCCGAAACGGGCATCGCGCACGGCGATGACGATATCGGCACAGGCGACGAGCCCCGCTCCACCACCGAGCGCCGCTCCCTGTACCAGCGCCAGCGTCGGCTTGGGGCAGCGGTCGAGCCGGTGCAGCATCCCGGAAAGCCGCAGCGCATCGGCATGGTTCTCCTGCTCGCCGTAGCCCGCAGCGGCCTTCATCCAGGCGAGGTCGGCGCCGGCCGAGAATGTCGGCCCCGCACCGCAAAGAATCACCACCCGCACATCCGGATGCTTGCCGAGGCGCTCGAAGCTGTCCGCGAGCGCCGCGATGAGCGCGTCATTGAAGGCATTGCGCTGCGCAGGACGATTCATCGTCACCCGCGCCACGCCGCGCCTGTCGATCTCGGTCAGGAGGATGTCGTTCATCAGGACGGTTCCTCTCCCATTGACTTGCCTTTGGGGTCGGTAAAGCCGCTTCGAAGTCCGTCTATGTGCTCGAACAGGTCCGACGCGACGCTGCGCCAGAGGGGATCAAGAATGATCCGTACGCCTTCACGACGCGCAAGTTTTGCAGCGGGGACAAAGTCCGCATCCCCGGCGACGAGAACGATCGTATCGATCTGTTTTTTCAAAGTCAGCGAAGCAATGTCGATGCCAATGCGCATATCGACCGCCTTCTGCCGAAATCCGGGCGAGAAATCTTGGTCGGAAAGTGAGCATGCGGGACGCGCACCCTTGAGCAAGTCGCGTTGCGTATCTTGGTTTAAAATCCATGCGCGTTCGCGGACGACCTCGCCCAGGCGAACTGCGAAGTTCGGGCGCTTTCGCAAAGCATCGAAAAGCGCCAACCGAAAGCGGGCCTCCGGGGATTGGGCGTAGTCGATGCTTCGTCCACTGACGGGAAGGTGTCCCTTTCTCGTGTATGGCTTCGCGTCATAGAAAAAGCAGCGATAGAAAAGCGCGTGGCAATCTTTTGCATGCGCCACCCTGTCTGGCTGCGTCAGATGACTGTAAACAAGCCGGCCGATCGCTTTTGCAACGTCGTTCGGCTCTTTCGAATCAATGTCCTGTCGGACCGTCGGCAACCGCTTGAGGAAATAACCGCCATCTATGAGCATTGCCGCCTTGGTCATGCGGCCCACCGTAACGCAAAAGCCCCAAGGGGTCGGCCAAGCTCTTGATCGCGAGGAGCCCAGCGTACTGCCAAGGGGCGGATGAGCCCTACATACAGGATATTCGCCGTAGATTCAAGCTGCTCACTCCTGCCCATCCCCCCAATCCTACATCCGGAAGACGCCGAAGCGGGTGGGCTCGATCGGCGTATTGAGTGCGGCGGAGAGCGCGAGCCCGAGCACCTGCCGGGTCTCGGCCGGGTCGATAACGCCGTCGTCCCACAGCCGTGCCGAGGCGTAATAGGGATGTCCCTGGCGCTCGTACTGCTCGCGGATCGGCGCCTTGAATGCCTCTTCCTCCTCGGCGCTCCAGCTCTTGCCCTGCGCCTCCATGGCATCGCGGCGCACGGTGGCGAGCACGTTCGCCGCCTGCTCGCCGCCCATGACGGAAATCCGGGCATTGGGCCACGTCCACAGGAATCGCGGGCCATAGGCGCGGCCGCACATGCCGTAATTGCCGGCGCCGAAAGAGCCGCCGATGATGACGGTGAATTTCGGCACATTGGCGCAGGCAACGGCGGTCACCATCTTGGCACCGTCCTTGGCGATGCCCCCGGTCTCGTATTTCTTGCCCACCATGAAGCCGGTGATGTTCTGCAGGAAGAGGAGGGGGACGCCGCGCTGGCAACAGAGCTCGATGAAATGCGCGCCCTTGAGCGCTGATTCCGAAAAGAGCACGCCATTGTTGGCGAGGATGCCAACCGGGTAGCCGTGGATATGGGCAAAACCGGTGACGAGCGTCGTCCCGTAGAGCTTCTTGAATTCGTCGAATTCCGAGCCGTCGACGAGCCGCGCGATGACTTCGCGCACGTCATAAGGATGCCGCGTGTCCTTCGGGATGATGCCGTAGATGTCGTCGGCCGGGTAAAGCGGATCCCGCGGTTCCCGCAGGGCAAGCGCAACCTTCTTGACGCGATTGAGATTGGCGATGATCTTGCGCGCCTGCATCAGCGCCTGCGTGTCATTGGCGGCGAGATGGTCGGCGACGCCGGAGATGCGCGCATGTACATCGCCGCCGCCGAGTTCCTCGGCGCTCACCACCTCGCCGGTGGCGGCCTTCACCAGCGGCGGTCCGCCGAGAAAGATCGTGCCCTGGTTCTGGACGATGATCGATTCATCTGCCATCGCCGGCACATAGGCGCCACCCGCGGTGCAACTTCCCATCACCACCGCGATCTGCGGAATGCCCATCGCCGACATGGTCGCCTGATTGTAGAAGATGCGGCCGAAATGGTCGCGGTCGGGGAAGACCTCGTCCTGATTGGGCAGATTGGCGCCGCCCGAATCGACGAGATAGATGGAGGGCAGCCGGTTCTCGCGGGCGATCTCCTGCGCGCGCAGATGCTTCTACAGCGACCTCGCG